>NZ_JBEXWB010000212.1:0-11195 GCF_040629645.1 Streptomyces sp. NPDC005899
TCGTCCACCACATCGCCGGCGACGGCTCGTCCCTCGCCCCGCTCGCACGTGACCTGGGGGACGCCGGGCCGCCCGTCGGCAGGGGAGGTGGGGGTCAGGCGACGGTCACCGTCCCCGCGCCCTCCCGCGCCGCGCCGGACTCCTCCACGCTCACGCGGTACGGGCGGTCGGTGCCCCGGGCGGTGACGTGTGTGCCGGAGCCGTCCCGTACGACGTGGAAGGAGGCCGCCGGGCTGCCGGTGAGGTCCGGCACCGTGACCGTGCGCTCACCGGTGCCCGAGCCGAAGACACGCAGGGTGAGGCCGTCCAGCCAGTCGGCGTCCGGCCGCTGGTCGTCGGCACCCCAGGGCAGGACCGCCCCGTCCCGGACGAGCACCGGGAGGCTGTCGAAACCGTGGGTCTCCTGCCGCCACGCGGGCCCGGTGATCCGTTCGCCCGTGAGCAGCGAGGTCCAGGTCCCCTCGGGCACGTAGTACTCGACCGCGCCGTCCTCGGTGAAGACCGGGGCGACGAGGAGGTCCGGGCCGAGCATGTACTGCCGGTCCAGGGTGCGGGTGGCCGGGTCGGCGGGGAACTCCAGGAGCATGGGCCGCATCATCGGGACGCCCGTGCCGCGGGCCTCGGCCGCCACCCCGTACAGGTACGGCATGAGCCGGTGCTTGAGCAGGGTGAACGTGCGGGCGACGTCGACGGCCTCCTCGCCGAAGGCCCACGGCACCCGGTAGGACACGTTGCCGTGCAGCCGGCTGTGCGAGGAGAGCAGGCCGAAGGCGAGCCAGCGCTTGAAGACCGCCGGGTCCGGGGTGCCCTCGAAGCCGCCGATGTCGTGGCTCCAGAAACCGAAGCCCGACAGGCTGAGGGAGAGGCCGCCGCGCAGTGACTCGGCCATGGCCGTGAAGGACGCGAAGCAGTCTCCGCCCCAGTGGACCGGGAACTGCTGCCCGCCGGCCGTGGCGGACCGGGCGAAGAGCACGGCCTCACCGGTGCCGCGTTCCTTCTCCAGCAGTTCGAAGACCGTGCGGTTGTAGATCTGCGCGTAGTAGTTGTGCATCCGCTCCGGGTCCGACCCGTCGTGCCAGACCACGTCGGTCGGCACCCGTTCGCCGAAGTCCGTCTTGAAGCAGTCGACGCCCTGGTCCAGCAGCGCGCGGAGTTTGCCGTTGTACCACTCGCGGGCCGCCGGGTTGGTGAAGTCGACCAGCGCCATGCCCGGCTGCCAGAGGTCCCACTGCCAGATGTCGCCGTTCGCGCGCCGCACCAGGTAGCCGTGCTCGGCGCCCTCGGCGAACAGGACGGACTTCTGGGCGATGTACGGGTTGATCCACATGCTGACGCGCAGGCCGCGCTCCTTGAGCCGGGCCAGCATCCCCTCCGGATCGGGGAAGACCTCGGGGTCCCACAGGAAGTCGGACCACTGGTACTCGCGCATCCAGAAGCAGTCGAAGTGGAAGACGCTGAGCGGGATGTCCCGCTCGGCCATGCCGTCCACGAAGGAGGTGACGGTCTCCTCGTCGTAGGAGGTGCAGAAGGAGGTGGTCAGCCAGAGGCCGAACGACCAGGCCGGCGGCAGGGCGGGCCTGCCCGTCAGGGCCGTGTAGCGGGCCAGTACGTCCTTGGGCGTCGGGCCGGCGACGACGTAGTACTCCAGCGACTGGTCCTCGACGCTGAACTGCACCTGCCCGACGGACTCCGATCCGATCTCGAAGGAGACCTTGCCGGGGTGGTTGACGAAGACGCCGTAGCCGCGTGAGGAGAGGTAGAAGGGGATGTTCTTGTACGCCAGGTCGCTGCTGGTGCCGCCGTCGGCCTGCCAGATGTCGACGGTCTGGCCGTTCTTCACGTAGGGGGTGAACCGCTCGCCGAGTCCGTAGACGTTCTCGCCGACGTCCAGGCGGAGCTGGGCGATCATGTGGTGGGCGCCGCCGGGGGTGGTGGCGAAGGCGGTGCCCTTGGGGTCGACACCGGTCAGGCGTCTCCCCTCGCCGTCGAGGAACGCCAGCCCCCAGGGCCCGTCGCCGTCCATGCGCAGGGTCAGTGGCCCGCTGGTCAGCTCGGTGACCTGGCCCTCCCGGCGGGTGCGGCCGTGGGGTGTCTCACCGTCACCCGGCAGCAGGGCGAAGTCCGGGCCGCGGTGGGCCCTGCCGGCGTGGTGGGTGGCCCGTACGCCGATGACGCCCTCGGCCGGGGAGAAGCACTCGAGGGTGATCAGCGGGGTGTTCAGGGTGTCACCGCGTCCGGTGACACGCTTCACGGCGGCGTACGCGGTGAACCGGTTCTCCTCGACCCGCAGATCGCGGATCTCGGTCGCGTAGGAGGCGTGTACGCCCTCACGCATGAGCCAGAAGCCGTCGGTGAACTTCATGCGGACTCCTCGAAGTCGATGCGGGCGAGGCGTACCGGACCCTGGAGTGTGACGTGCACGTCGTGCACGCCCCGGATGTCGAGCGCGGCCTCGAAGGCGTGGTGGTCGTAGGGGCCGCCGGCCGGCAGGACCACCTCCCTCACCTGTTCGCCCACGCGCACACCGACCGATCCGCCACCGGACGCCGTGAGGACGATGCCCGTGGCACCGCTCCCGAAGTCACAGTCCTTGTACAGCAGTTGACCGGGGCCGTCGCCGGCGGGAGCGACGGCGTCCCCGTCGGTCCTCGTGCGGTCCACGATGTGCGTCCCCTGCTGCTCGTCGTAGTCCGCGGCCTCCAGACCACGGGCGAGGACGGGGCGCGGCCCCGACGGTTCACCGTCGACGACGGTCGCCGTGGTGAGCCGGATGTCGGCGCTGGACGCCCCGGCGAGGAACTCGTACGTCCCGGGTTCGACGGTCCACCGGCCGTGCGCCACGCTCCAGTGGCCCAGCTCCTCCACCGGGACCCGGAAGGCGACGCGCTCGGCCGCTCCCGGTGCGAGGTGGATGCGGCGGTGGCCCACCAGCTTGCGCAGCGGCAGGTCCTTCGTGGCGCCGGTCGCGCGGACGTAGAGCTGCGCCACCTCGTCTCCCGCGGCGGGGCCCTCGTTGGTGACCGTGAACGAGACCCGCAGCTGGTCCCCGTCCGGCTCCGCCTCCAGGGCGGAGTAGCCGAAGCGGGTGTAGGCGAGGCCGTGGCCGAAGGGGTAGAGCGGGGTGCCGTCGAAGTAGAGGTAGGTCTGCCGGGAGCCGATGACGTCGTAGTCGAGCAGACCGGGCAGGTCGGCGTCGGCGGCGTACCAGGTCTGCGGCAGCCGTCCGGCGGGGGACGTGTCACCCGCGACGACGCGGGCGAGCGCGGTGCCCGCCGCCTGGCCGCCGTGGGCGGTCCAGAGCAGGGCGGGCAGCTCGGCGGCCGCGTCACCGACCGCGTACGGGTAGGCGGAGGTGAGGACCAGGACGGTGCGCGGGTTCGCGGCGAGCGCCGTGCGCCAGATCCGGTCCTGCTGCGCCGGGAGCGCGAGGGTCGTGCGGTCCTCGGTCTCCCGGCCGTTGATGTGCGGATCGTTCCCGGCGACGACGATCACGGTGTCGGCCGCGGCCGCGGCCCGCGCCACGGCGTCCTCGCCGCGTTCGACGGTCTCCGTCTCGAAGACCGTGGCGTCCGCCGCCGGGATCTTCTCCCCCTCCACGGCAACCTTCGCGCCGTCGGCGGCGACTGTGACGTACCCACCCGTTGCGATGTGCAGAAGGCGGTGCCCGCCGTCGTGTCCCTCCACCGCCTCCAGGCGGAACGTCTCCTGGACGATCCAGCCGCCCGGCTCGTCCGCCGACGCCCGTACGTATCCGTCCCCGGCGACCGAGAGGTACAGCCCCTCGTCGCTGCGGAAGGTGAGGACGCCGTCGCCCCAGTCGACGACGGCGAGTTCACCGGCCTCGGACCCGCAGGTCAGCGGCGGCAGGTCGGTGCGGCCGGCCAGGAGTGCCGGGTCGAGGGCGCCTTCCGCGCCCCGCGCCGCGCCGTCCGCCGGGCCGTCGGCGGACGGCACCCGCAGCCAGCCCTCGGCGCACTTCAGGCGGATCCGGTCCACGCCCTCGGCGAAGACCACGTTGCCGGCCCCGTACCGCTCGCGCAGGCCGTCCAGCGGCGTGGAGCGGTGCAGCAGCGAGCCGCTGTACCAGTCGAGCTTGCAGGCGTCCGCGAGCAGTCCGACGACGGCGACGGTCCGGTCCTCGCGGGGTTCGAGCGGGAGCAGCCCGTCCTCGTTCTTCAGCAGCACGACGGCCTGTTCGGCGGCCTCCAGGGCGAGCGCCCGGTGCTCCGGCGTGTCGAGGTCGCCGGTGCGCGCGTAAGGGTCGAGGTCCGGATCGAACTCACCGAGTGCGAAGCGCATCTCCAGGAGCCTGCGCACCGCCGTGTCGATGTCGCCCTCGGTGATCAGCCCCTTGGCGAGCGCGTCGCGGATTCGCCCGGTCATGACCGAGGAGTCCTGGCCGTGGTCGGTGAAGCTGTCGACACCGGCCTTCAGGGAGGCCGCCGTGGCCTCCTCGTGGGTGTCGAAGTAGTGCTCGGAATCGACCAGGTTGGACGGGGCCCCGGCGTCGGAGCAGACGACGAGGGACCGGTCGGTCCACTGCCGCAGCTGCTGTCCCAGGAGCGGGGAGACGTGGTTGGGGCGGCCGTTGACCAGGTTGTAGGCAGGCATCACACCGGCCACCGCTCCGGCGCGCACCGCGTCGCGGAAGGCCCGGAGGTCGTACTCGTGCAGGACGCGCGGGCGCACCGAGGAGGAGGCGGTGTCGCGGTCGGTCTCGTTGTTGTGGGCGAGCCAGTGCTTGAGCACCGGGGCCGTGCGCCAGTATCGGGGGTCGTCGCCGCGCAGCCCGCGGGTGTAGGCGATAGCGATGGCGGAGGTCAGGGCCGGGTCCTCGGAGTACCCCTCCTCGCCGCGGCCCCACAGCGGGTTGCGCAGGAGGTTCACCGTCGGTGCCCAGACGTTGAGACCGACCCGGTCGTCCTCGGCGCGTTTGGCGCGCACCTCGTCGCCGACGGCCTCGCCCACCCGGCGGACCAGCTCGTCGTTCCAGGTGGCACCGAGACCGACGGCCTGGGGGAAGACGGTGGCCGGTCCCATCCAGGCGACTCCGTGCAGGGCCTCCTGCCCGGTGCGGAACGCCCCGACCCCCAGGCGCTCCACCGGAGGCGCGAACTGGTGGAGCATCGCGATCCGCTCCTCGAGCGTCAGCCGCCCGAGCAGGTCGTCGGCTCGCCGGGTGAAGGGCAGCTGCGGGTCGCGGAAGGGAAGCGAATGGTCCGTCACGTGCGGGTCCCCTTGAAGAGGTGGGAGGTTTCCGGGCTGCGGGCTCGTCGAAGTCCCCCGGGACGGGGGGTAGATCCTTCGAAGCGCTTCGATGCTCTGTCGCCCGAACCCGCGGTGTCAAGGGCACGGCCGCCCTGTCAGCGTGACCGAGCCGCTACAGCCCCGGAAACGGTTCGGAAACAGGTCGGAGGAATCTCGAAACCAACTCTTGTGCGTCCGGGACCCTTCACTTAATCTCGCTGCAACATCGAAGCGCTTCGACAGTGGAAGCCGCTTCATCTCGGCCGGTCATGCACCACAGCCGGCCCGGTCGGTAACGCCCCACCTCAGACACAGGAGCCGAACGGCGGTCGCCCGCCGCATGTCGTCCTGGTGTGCCTCGAAGGGTTGACGCAATGACGCCGAATTCCTCCTCCACCGCCCCGAGCCGGAGAAGCTTCCTCGCCTCGGGGGCCCTCGCCGCCGTGGCCGTGGCCGGCGGAGCCCCGCTGCTCGCCGCCTGCGGCGGCAGCGGCGGTTCCGGTTCAGCGGGCAAGGAGGGCACGACGACGGGCAAGGCGCTCAAGAAGGTGCTGCCGAGCTACGCCCCGTCGAATCTGGTCCAGCCGGACGTGCCGGGCGTCAACGGGTCCAGCCCCGGCTTCACGAAGCTGCCCGACCCGCTGGTCGCCTCGGTGAAGTCCGCACCGGGCAAGGGGTCCTCGTTCCGGGTCATGACCCCGCTGTGGGGCACGGTGCCGAAGAAGGACAACCCCTACTACACGGCGGTGAACAAGGCGGTGGGCGCGAAGCTCAGCTTCGACCCGCAGGACGGCAACACCTACCAGGACAAGATCGGCGCCATCCTCGCCGGTTCCGACATCCCGGACGTCATGACCATCCCCGGCTGGAACATGCAGGGGCAGATCCGCAACGCGATCACCGCCAAGTTCGCCGACCTCGGCCCCTACCTGGCGGGCGACGCGGTCAAGAAGTACCCGAACCTCGCCAACATCCCGACCGGCGCCTGGCAGTACTCCGTCTTCGGCGGGAAGCTGCGCGGGCTGCCCATGCCCAACCCGGTCATCGGCAACGCCTTCTTCTACCGCCGGGACCTCGTCGGCTCGGGAGCCCTGCCCGCGAGCGCCGACGACCTGCTCGCCTTCGGCAAGGAGTACACCGCCCCCAAGAGCAAGGTGTGGGCGTTCGACGACCTGTGGACCTGCATCCAGAAGGTCTTCGGCCTCCTGCCCGACGCCCCGCACTACTGGAAGCTCGAGGACGGCAAGCTCGTCCACAAGATCGAGACCCAGGAGTACCGCGAGGCCCTCGCCTTCGCACGGAAGCTGCACGACGGCGGCTACATCCACCCGGACGCCGAGGCCAACAAGGACGCCGACTCCAAGATCCGCTTCACCAGCGGCCACGTCCTCATGTACAACGACGGGACCGGCGGCTGGAAGGGCATGGTCAGCGAACAGGCCGCGGCCAACCCCAAGTTCGACATGCAGGCCCTGGACTTCTTCGCCGCGGACGGCGGCAAGCCGGTCCTGTGGCAGGACGACCCGGCCGGGATCTTCACCTTCATCAGCAAGAAGCTGCCCAAGGAGAAGATCGAGGAGTTCCTCGGCATCGCCGACTTCGCCGCCGCGCCCTACGGCACCGAGGAGTTCATGCTGACGAACTACGGCGTCCGGGACACCCACTACAAGGTCGAGGGCGGTGTGCCGACCTTCACCCCGAAGGGCATCGAGGAGGCGCAGCCGGCCACCCTCCTGTACGTCGCCTCCCCGCCCCACACCATCGCCTTCCCCGACGAGCCGCAGCTCGTGAAGGACTACGCCGGCTGGATGGCCCGCCAGGCCCCGCACCTGAAGAAGCCCCTCTTCTTCGGCATGCAGGTCGTGGAGCCCCAGCGCTACGCCTCCCTCTACACGCCGTTCGACGACCTGCAGAAGGACATCCGCCGCGGCCGCAAGAAGGTCGCCGACGTCGACGCCGCCGTGACCACGTGGAAGAACAGCGGCGGCGACAAGCTCCGCGACTGGTACCAGGACCTCCTCGACAAGAACGGCTCCGGCGTCTGACGCGCACGGGACCGGATCGGACGTAGGGCGCAGGCCGCCGGGCGCGAAGAGCCCGGCGGCCGGAGCGGAGAGCACGACATGGGGAGCACAGGGTGAAGCCTCGGGCCACGGTGGCGACCGACGCGGACACGACGGCGGGACCGGGCGGGGACGCCGGCTGCGGAGACGACGACGGAACGGGGCGCGGCGAAGCCCGGGCGGCCGGAGGCCGCGCGCCGGCTCCGGGCGGGGAGAAGCCCGGCGGGAGGAGGGCCGGGAGCAAGGGCAAGGCACCCGCCGGCGGCATCACCTGGCGCCTGCGCCTGCGCCGGGACCGCACGTTGATCCTGATGACACTGCCGGCCATGGCCCTGCTGCTGCTCTTCAACTACGTGCCGCTGCTCGGCAACGTCGTGGCCTTCCAGGACTACGACGTGTACGACCTGGGCATCACCGGCAGCCCGTTCGTCGGCTTCGACAACTTCACCCGGATCTTCGAGGACTACCGCTTCTGGGAGGTGCTCCTCAACACGCTGGTGATCTTCCTGACCCAGCTGGTCCTGTTCTTCCCCATCCCGATCGCCATCGCCCTGCTGCTCAACACGATCATGAGCGCACGGGTCCGGGCCTGGGTCCAGGCCATCGTCTACCTTCCGCACTTCTTCTCCTGGGTCCTCGTCGTCACCGTCTTCCAGCAGATGTTCGGCGGTGCCGGCCTGGTCGCGCAGTGGCTGCGCGAGCACGGCCACGAGGGTTTCGACCTGATGACCAACCCGGGCTTCTTCAAGTTCCTGGTGACCTCCCAGGCGATCTGGAAGGACGCCGGCTGGGGCGTCATCGTCTTCCTCGCCGCGCTCGCCGCCGTCAACACCGACCTGTACGAGGCCGCGGCCGTCGACGGGGCGGGCCGCTGGCGCCGGATGTGGCACGTCACCCTGCCGGCCCTGCGCCCGGTCATCGCACTGCTGCTCGTGCTGCGGGTCGGCAGCGCGCTCAACCTCGACTTCGAGCAGATCCTGCTCCAGCGCGACCAGGTGGGGGCGGGCGCCTCCGAGATCCTGGACACCTACATCTGGTGGACGGGCATCAAGACCGGCGACTTCGGCTACGCGGCCGCCGCCGGGATCTTCAAGGGACTGTTCAGCGTCGCCATGGTGCTGGGAGCCAACAAGGTCGCCCACATGATGGGCGAGCAGGGGGTGTACTCCAAGAAATGACGACTCTCCTGGACACGGAAAAGAGCGGGACGCCGTCGCCGGCGCCCGTCACCGAGCGGGTGGAGACCCCGCTCCAGCGCGCCCTGCGCATCGAGCCGCGGCCGGTGTGGGAGGAGGAGCCCACCAAGGCGGGCCTCGCCTTCAAGGGGTTCGGGCTCTTCGCGATCTGCGCGGTGATCCTCGTCCCCATCTGGGTGGTGGTGGTCACCAGCCTCTCCGACACGAAGGCCATCAACGACGCCGGGGGCCTCGTCGTCTGGCCGAAGAGCATCACCTTCGTCGCGTACAAGGAGCTGCTCAGCGGCGGCGCCGTCACCCGGGCCGCGTTGGTGAGCGTCGGTCTGACGGTCGTCGGCACGGTGTTCAGCATGGTCGTCTCGGTGCTGTGCGCGTACGGGCTGAGCCGCAAGGACTCCTACGCGCACCGGCCGCTGCTGATGACGATGATGGCCACGATGTTCTTCGGCGCGGGCCTCATCCCGACGTACCTGCTGGTCACGGGCATCGGCCTGAGTGACAGCTACTGGTCGATGATCCTGCCGAGCGCCCTCAGTGTGTTCAACATCCTCGTGCTGCGCGGCTTCTTCATGGACACCGCTCCGGAGCTGATCGACGCGGCCCGGATCGACGGCGCGGGCGAGTGGCGGATCCTGCTGCAGATCGTCATGCCGCTGTCGCGGGCGGTCATCGCGGTGATCTCGCTGTTCTACGCGGTGGGCTACTGGAGTCAGTGGTTCAACGCGATGCTGTACATCCAGGACAGCGACAAGTACCCGCTGCAGATGATCCTCCGCCAGCTGGTCCTCCAGCACCAGGTGCCGCCCGGCGCCATGGGCGCGGCGGTGAGCAGCGGGCAGATCAACAGCCTCGCGGTGCAGATGGCCGTCATGGTCCTCGCGCTGATCCCCGTGGCCGTGCTGTCGCCCTTCGTCCAGAAGCACTTCCAGAAGGGGATGCTCACGGGCGCGGTCAAGGGCTGAGCCCTGCCCCCCTCGCCCCGTACGGGCCTCGCCCCGGAACCGCCCCCACCACCCGGGAAACCGACCCGGACCCACCGGAAGGTGTTCGTCATGCCCGCTTCGTCCGTTCCGCAGCCGGAATCCGCGCCGCTCCCCCGGCGCCGGACCGTCCTGGCCGGTGCGGCGGTGGTCGCGGCCGCGGCCTCCGCGCTGCCGGCCGCGACCGCGGAGGCTGCCGGGTCCTCCCGGCGCCCCGGCAGGACCCAGCCGCACCGCTGGCGCACGGTCGCCATCGGCGGCACGGGTTTCGTGACCGGCATCCTGTTCCACCCGTCCGCGCGGGGCCTGGCCTACGCCCGTACGGACATCGGCGGTGCCTACCGGTGGGACGACCGCGCCTCCCGGTGGACGGCGCTGACCGACCACATCGGCTGGGACGACTGGAACCTGATGGGTGTGGAGGCGATGGCGGTCGACCCGGCGCACCCGGGCCGCCTCTACCTGGCGCTCGGGACGTACTCCCAGCCCTCCTCCGGGCCCGGCGCGGTCCTCAGGTCCGAGGACCGGGGAGCCACCTGGAAGCGCACCGACCTGACGGTGCGTCTGGGGGCCAACGAGGACGGCCGGGGAGCGGGCGAGCGGCTGCTGGTAGACCCTCGAGACAGCGAGACCCTCTGGCTCGGTACCCGCCACGACGGCCTCCTGCGCTCCAGGGACCGCGGGGCGAGCTGGTCGGCCGACACCGCCTTCCCCGCGTCCGGCACGGCGAACGGCCAGGGCGTCACACTGCTGGTGGCGGCCGGCCGCAGGGTGTACGCGGGCTGGGGCGACGGCGGCACGGCGCTGTACCGTACGACGCCCTCGGGGGGCTGGGAGGCCGTCCCCGGGCAGCCGTCCGCGGCCGAGGCCGCGACGAGGGTGCCGATCCGCGCCGCGTACGACGCGCACACCCGCGCCCTGTACGTGACCTACGCGGACGGGCCGGGGCCCAACAACCAGTCCGCCGGCTCGGTGCACCGGTTCGACACGGTGACCGGCGCGTGGAGCGACGTCACCCCGGTCGCGCCGGGCGCCGGCGACGCCTTCGGTTACGGCGGGGTCGCGGTCGACGCGGCCCGCCCCGGCACGGTCGTCGTCTCCACGAACAACCGCTGGGGGCCGGTGGACACGCTGTTCCGTTCGGTGGACGGCGGCGCGAGCTGGACGTCCCTCAAGGACACCGCGGTGCTGGACGTGTCGGAGACCCCCTTCCTGCGGTGGGGCGGTGAGCCGAAGTTCGGCTGGTGGATCCAGGCGGTCGCCGTCGACCCGTTCGACTCGCGGCACGTCCTGTACGGGACCGGCGCCACCGTCTTCGGGACACGTGACCTCGTGCACTGGGCTCCGCGGGTGCGGGGTCTGGAGGAGACGTCGGTGCGCCAGCTGATCGCCCCGCCGTCGGGGGCCCGGCTGCTCAGCGGGCTCGGTGACATCGGGGTGATGTACCACGAGACCCTGACCGCCTCCCCCTCGCGCGGGATGGCGTCCGATCCCGTCTTCGGTACGGCGACGGGGCTCGCACTGGCCTCCCTGAGGCCCTCGTACGTCGTTCGGACCGGCTGGCCGTCGGGCGGCGCCGCGGGCGCGTTCTCGCGGGACGGGGGTGCGAGCTGGCAGCCGTTAGCATCGCTGCGGGCCTTGGAGGGCACGCGGGTGGTGCGCGAGGCGGAGACCTCCGAGGGGGCGGACCTCTTTATGTCGGGGGTGGA
>NZ_JBEXWB010000213.1:0-10992 GCF_040629645.1 Streptomyces sp. NPDC005899
CGCCGGTTCCGTACCGGCGGGCGGTGCGGCGTGCGGGGGCCCGTCCGGACCGTGGGACCGGACGGCGCCGTCCGGCGGCCCGTCCGGGTGGACCGGCTGATTCGGAACGGTGCGCGGGACGTGGCACGATGCGCTCATGTCCTTGGCGCTGACCGATCTCTGCCGGTATCCGATCGTGCAGGCCCCGATGGCCGGCGGGGCTTCCGGCCCGCAGCTGGCCGGAGCCGTCGCCGAGGCCGGGGGCCTCGGTTTCCTCGCCGCCGGCTACAAGACCGCGGACGGGATGTACAACGAGGTCAAGGAGGTGCGCCGGCTGACCGGCGGGGCCTTCGGCGTCAACCTGTTCATGCCGCAGCCCCTGCTCGCCGACCCGAGCGCGGTGGAGGTCTACCGCCACCAGCTCGCCGGCGAGGCCTCCTGGTACGAGACCCCGCTCGGCGACACCGACGCCAGCGGCGACGACGGTTACGAGGCCAAGGTCGCGATCCTGCTGGAGGACCCCGTCCCGGTGGTCTCCTTCACCTTCGGCTGCCCCGCCCGTGAGGTGCTCGACGCCTTCGCCGAGGCCGGCACCCTCACCGTCGTGACGGTCACCTCCCCCCAGGAGGCCCGCAACGCGCAGTGGGCGGGCGCCGGGGCCGTCTGCGTCCAGGGCTTCGAGGCGGGTGGCCACCAGTCCACGCACCGCGACGACCCGCAGGGCGGCCTCACCGGTACCGGGCTCCTGACCCTCGTCACCGAGGTACGCGAGTCCGTGGCGCTGCCCCTCGTCGCGGCCGGCGGAGTGATGCGGGGCTCCCAGATCGCGTCCGCGCTCGCGGCCGGGGCGGACGCGGCCCAGCTCGGGACGGCGTTCCTCGCCTGCCCCGAGTCGGGGGCCCATCCGCTCCACAAGCAGGCCCTGACCAACCCCCTGTTCGTGACGACCGCCCTGACCCGGGCGTTCTCCGGCCGCCCCGCGCGGGGGCTGGTCAACCGCTTCGTGCGCGAGCACGGCCGGTACGCCCCCGCCGCCTACCCGCAGGTCCACCAGCTGACCAGCGGGCTGCGCAAGGCCGCCGCCCGGGCCGGTGACGCCCAGGGCATGGCGCTGTGGGCGGGGCAGGGGCACCGGATGGCACGCGAGCTGCCCGCCGGGGAACTCGTGGAACTGCTCGCCGCCGAAACGGAAGCCGCGCGTGCGGCTGTGAGTGGGAGGAGTGCCCGGTGACGGCACCGGTCTTCGTCGTCGAGCACATGCCCGGCGGCCCGGAGTTCACCCTGGAGGGGCCCGAGGGGCGGCACGCCGTGTCCGTGAAGCGGCTGAACCCGGGGGAGGACGTCGTCCTGACCGACGGGCGGGGCCGCTGGGCCGAAGGCGTCGTGCGGGCGGCGGAGGGGAAGGACCGCCTGCTCGTCACCGGCCTGGACACGGTGCACGAGGAGCCGGCGCCCACCCCGTACGTCACCGTCGTCCAGGCCCTGCCCAAGGGCGACCGGGGGGAGCTCGCGGTCGAGACGATGACCGAGACGGGCGTCGACGCGATCGTTCCCTGGCAGGCGGCGCGGTGCATCACGCAGTGGAAGGGCGACCGGGGGCTCAAGTCCCTGGCCAAGTGGCGCGGCACCGCCCGGGAGGCCGGCAAGCAGTCGCGCCGGGTGAGGTTCCCGGAGGTGGCGGAGGCCATGTCGACCAAGCAGGTCGCCGCGCTGCTCGCCACCGCTGACTTCGCGGGCGTCCTGCACGAGGACCGGGAGGCGGGCAGCGCGCCGCTCGCCACCGCCGAGCTCCCCGGCCGGGGGTCCATCGTGCTGGTGGTCGGCCCGGAGGGCGGGGTCTCCCCCCAGGAGCTCGCCGCCTTCGCCGCCGCCGGAGCGCCGCCCTACCGGCTCGGCCCCAGCGTGCTGCGCACCTCGACGGCGGGCACGGCCGCCGCCGCGCTGCTCATGGGGCGCACCGGGCGCTGGGGCTGAGGCGGAGGCCCCAGGGGGGGCGTACCCCGGCGGCCGTCGCCGGACGTACCCGGCCCGATAGCATGCCGGTGTACTGATCACGGCCCCACGACCGGGCGGGACCGTCGGCCCCGGCCGGTGGACCGGTGGGGGCACGTGCACCGAGAGAGACGACCGAGGAGGCCCGGCCATGGCGGGAGAGCCGCAGACCGACTGCCTGTTCTGCAGGATCGTTACGGGCGACATCCCGGCGACCGTCGTCCGCGAGAGCGACACGACTCTCGCCTTCCGCGACATAAACCCCCAGGCCCCCACACACGTCCTGGTCATCCCCAAGGCGCACCACCCGGACGCCGCCTCGCTCGCCGCGGCCGATCCGCGGGCCGCCGCCGACGTGCTGCGTGAGGCGGGGCTCGTCGCCGCCGACGAGGGGATCGACGGCACCGGCTACCGCATCGTCCTCAACACGGGCTCCGGCGCCGGGCAGACCGTGTTCCACGCGCACGCCCACGTCCTGGGCGGCCGCGGCATGCAGTGGCCCCCCGGCTAGGGCGGGTCCGCACACCGTGTCCGCACGTGAACTCGTCGTCCTCGGCACCGCCAGCCAGGTACCGACCCGCCACCGGAACCACAACGGCTACCTGCTGCGCTGGGACGGCGAGGGCATCCTCTTCGACCCGGGCGAGGGGACCCAGCGCCAGATGCTGCGGGCGGGCGTCGCCGCGCACGACATCCACCGGATCTGCGTCACGCACTTCCACGGCGATCACGCGCTGGGCCTGGCCGGGGTGATCCAGCGGATCAACCTCGACCAGGTCCCGCACCCCGTCACCGCCCACTTCCCGGCGAGCGGGCAGCACTTCTTCGACCGGCTGCGGTTCGCGACGGCCTACCGGCAGTCCGTCGAGCTGGCCGAGGCGCCCGTGGCCGCCGACGGCGTCCTCGCCACCACGGACGCGTACAGCCTGGACGGCCACCGGCTCTCCCATCCCGTCGAGTCCTACGGATACCGTCTCACCGAGCCCGACCGGCGGCGCATGCTGCCCGCGAAGCTCGCGGAGCACGGCATCGCGGGCCCCGACGTGGGGCGGATCCAGCGCGAGGGCGCCCTGCGCGGCGTCAGGATCGAGGACGTGTCCGAGCACAGACGCGGCCAGCGGTTCGCGTTCGTCATGGACACCCGGCTCTGCGACGGCGCCTTCGCGCTCGCCGAGGGGTGCGACATGCTGGTCATCGAGTCGACCTTCCTCGACGAGGACGGCCGCCTCGCCGCCGACCACGGCCACCTCACCGCCGGGCAGGCGGCCCGGGTGGCGAGGGAGTCGGGCGTGCGGCACCTGGTGCTCACCCACTTCTCGCAGCGCTACACCGACCCCGACGCCTTCGAGCACCAGGCCAGGGCGGCCGGCTTCGAAGGCGAACTGACCATCGCGCGGGACCTGATCACGGTCCCCGTACCGACCCGACACCAGTGACGAGAAGCCCGTGCACATCCCCAAAGCAGAACTCCACCTCCACATCGAAGGGACCCTCGAACCGGAGCTGGCCTTCGCCCTCGCCGCACGCAACGGCGTGACCCTGCCCTACGCGGACACCGAGGACCTGCGCACGGCCTACCGCTTCAAGGACCTGCAGAGCTTCCTCGACCTCTACTACGCCCTGATGACCGTGCTGCGCACCGAGGACGACTTCGCCGAACTGGCCGACGCCTACCTCTCCCGTGCCGCCGCCCAGGGCGTCCGGCATGCGGAGATCTTCTTCGACCCGCAGGCCCACACCGACCGCGGCGTCCCGATCGGCACCGTGGTCGAAGGGCTCGGCCGCGCCTTGGACCGCAGCGAGGAGACGCACGGCGTCTCGACCCAGCTGATCATGTGCTTCCTGCGGGACAGGTCCGCCGAGTCGGCCATGGAGACCCTGGAGGCCGCGAAGCCGTACCTGCACCGCATCAGCGCCGTGGGCCTGGACTCGGCGGAGGCCGGCAACCCTCCCGCCAGGTTCCGCGAGGTGTACGAGGCGGCCGGGGCCCTCGGCCTGCGCAAGGTCGCCCACGCCGGTGAGGAGGGACCCCCCGCCTACATCGCGGAGGCCCTGGACGTCCTGGGCGTCGAGCGCGTCGACCACGGCCTGCGCTGCATGGAGGACCCGGAGCTGGTGGAGCGGCTGGCCGCCGAACGGGTACCGCTGACGCTCTGCCCGCTGTCCAACGTACGGCTGCGGGCGGTCGACGTCCTCCAGGAGCACCCCCTGCCGGCCATGATGGCCGCCGGACTGCTCTGCACGGTGAACTCCGACGACCCCGCCTACTTCGGGGGGTACGCCGGGGACACCTTCCGCGCCGTCCACGAGGCGCTCGCCCTGGACCACGAGCAGGTGCGCACCCTGGCGCGCAACTCCTTCGAGGCGGCCTTCCTCGACCACGACGAGGAGCGCAGGGCGCGTTACCTCTCTGAGGTCGAGGCGTACACGTTCGACTGACCCGGGCCGGCCGTGCGGATCGCGCTCCTGACCAGCCGGCGGCGCAGCCCGGGCACGCTGATCTCCGCGACCGCCTGCTCCGGCGCGCCCAGCTTGGGTACGGCGCCGGGCAGGCTGCCGGTCGTGGCGGCGAGCAGCGCGGCCGGGGCGCCGCCACGGCGGCGGACCGAGCCGGGTACCAGCGGGCGGCCCCCGGTGTGCAGGGCGACGGCGGTGACCGGGGCGGCGACCAGGAGCGTGGCCGCCCCCAGGATCAGGCCCATCACCGCGTAGCCCGCCTGCGCCGACAGCACGCTGCCGAGGACGGGGCCGCACGCCGTCCCGACGGATGCCGCCGAACCCGCGAGGACCGCCCAGCGGCCGCGGACGTCCAGCGAGGCCGCCAGGCCGATCAGGTACGACAGGACCACCGGGTAGAAGGTGTTCCAGACGATCTCGCCGGTGGCGAACGAGCCGACGTCGTCGGCGGACGAGCTGAGGACGATGCTCGCCGCGATGACCGTCGTCCCGAGCCCGATGGGCACCGCCCGGCCGAGCCGTGCCCCGAGCATCCCGGCACCCATGACGCCGAGCAGGCCCGCGCCCAGCGCGGCGGCGAACACCGCGCCGACCGTCACCTCGGAGAGCCCCACCTGGGCGACGCCGATGCGGCTGCTCACCCCCCACAGCGCGTTCTGCGCCATGGACCAGACGAACATCCCGCCCGCCAGCACGAGGCCGGAGCGCCGGTGCGGCAGCCGTCCCCGGCCGGACGTGGCCGCACCGGCCGGCAGGGAGCCGCCCAGCCGTGAGGTGGCGGGCCACACGAGCAGGGCGACCAGGGCGATGGAGGCGAAGGGCAGCCGGTGGCCCCCGCCGAGGTGGGGAATCGTCAGGTAGAGGGCGCCGGCCGTCGCCGAGACGCTCAGCAGCCCCAGCGACGAGGTCCGGTGCGGGTCGCGCTCCGCGGCGATGCCGGCCGCCGCGACGGCGGTCGCCGTGCCGGAGCCGAGCCCGCCGACGACCACACCGGCGACCACCAGCGGCACCGAAGCGGTCAGCGCCGCGCAGCCGTAGCCCAGCGCGGCCAGGGCCAGTCCGGCGCGTGCCGGTCCGCGCGCCCCGTAGCGCTCGACGCGCCCCGCCAGGGCGAAGCCGGCCGACGCCGAGCTCAGGAGCAGGGCGCTGCCGACCACGCCGGCCTGGGCCGGGCCCAGTCCCAGACAGGCGCTGAGACGGCCGACGATGGTGGGGAGCAGATAGGCGGCGAGGTAACCGGCGGTGAACACGGCGACCAGGGGCCACGCGGCGCGAGGGCGCGAGGACATGGGCGTTCCTGAAGACATGCCTGAGGAGGCGGAAGAAGGCAGGGGAGGGTGAGGCGGGGGAAAGTGCCAGGCGGGGGTGGGGCGAGGGGGAACAGCGCGGGGAGGTGAGGCGAGGGAGCGAAGACGCGGCACTCGTCGTCACTGTCCCGAACGGTGCTCGCGGGGCAATTTGTATCAAGCGCGCACCGTGCACGGAAAGTAACCTCAATGTGATCTGGGTCACTTCCGGGTTTACTCGCTTTCCGACCGGGTACCCACGCATGTTTATGCAGGTCGGAGCGAGATTGAGCAAGGCGGTACGCACCCCTGGACGGCGGCCGGCCTTCCGGCACACTGGCCGGATCTCGCACTGTCCAGATCGACCACGGCCGGGGAGCGCACGGTGAGTACAGAAGACACGAGCGGCGACCCGCTCCTGGATCCCCTGCTCGGGCTGCGGGCACCGCAGGACCCCGCCTGCGACGTCTTCCTGACGGGCACGGTCTTCCTGGACATCATCTTCACCGGCCTGGACAGGGCGCCGGTGCGCGGCACCGAGACCTGGGCGAGGGGCATGGGCTCGAGCCCCGGCGGCGTCGCCAACATGGCCACCGCGCTCGCCCGGCTCGGGCTCCACACCTCGCTGGCCGCCGCGTTCGGGGAGGACCACTACGGCGAGTACTGCTGGGACGCCCTCGAACAGGGCGAGGGCATCGACCTGTCGATGTCGCGCACGATCCCCGGCTGGCACTCGCCGGTCACCGTCTCCATGGCGTACGAGGGCGAACGCACGATGGTCTCGCACGGCCACGAGGCGCCCGCCCCCGCCACCCCCGCCCTGCCCGGCCGGACCTTCCCGCACTGCCCGCCGCGTGCCCGCGCGGCCGTCGCGTCCCTGACTCCCGGGCGCGGCGAGCCCTGGGTGGCCGCGGCGGCGCGCAACGGGGCCCTCGTCTTCGCCGACGTCGGCTGGGACGAGACGGGCCGCTGGGACCTGGACGCGCTGCCCGACCTCCGGCACTGCCACGCCTTCCTCCCCAACGCGCAGGAGGCGATGCGCTACACCCGGACCGACTGCCCGCGCACGGCGGCCCACGCCCTGGCCGAGCGGGTACCGCTCGCCGTCGTCACCCTGGGGGCCGAGGGCGCGTACGCGGTGGACCGGGAGGCCGGGACCGCCGCCGAGGTGCCGGCCATCGAGGTGGAGGCCCTAGACCCCACCGGGGCGGGGGACGTCTTCGTCGCCGGGTTCGTCACCGGCACCCTGGCCGGCTGGCCGCTCGCCGACCGCCTCGCCTTCGCCGGACTCACCGCGGCCCTCTCGGTCCAGGAGTTCGGCGGGTCGCTGTCCGCGCCCGGCTGGGCCGAGATCGCCGCCTGGTGGCAGCGCGTACGCACCTGCGCGGACCAGGACCCGGCGGCGCTGGAGCGGTACGCGTTCCTCGACGAACTGCTGCCCGCCGCCAGCCGTGGGTGGCCGCTGCGCCGGGCGGTGCCCACGATCGGCTTCCGGCAGTGACCCGTCCGGGCGACGGACGATCACCCGGTAAAAGCTCTCGGCGTTGTCGGCGCCAAGTCGTACGCTTGTAGTTCGGAGGCCGTCGAACGGCGACTGCCCTGCAACAGGAGGTATGTGCAGGCCCGAGGGCCGGCCCATGACTCAGTCACCCACACAGCCGCAGGCTCGTGCCCAGATCATGATCCCGGCCGCACACCCCATGGTGATGCTCCTCGGATCGGGCGACTCCCTGCTTCGCGTGATCGAAACGGCGTTCCCGGCCGTCGATATCCATGTCCGGGGCAATGAGATAAGCGCGACTGGCAGCGCGGCGGACGTCGCTCTGATCCAGCGCCTGTTCGACGAGATGGTGCTGGTGCTCCGCACCGGGCTGCCGATGACGGAGGACGCTGTGGAACGCTCGATCGCCATGCTCAGGGCGAGCGGCAATGGCGACGGGGACGGCGACGAGACCCCCGCGGAGGTGCTGACACAGAACATCCTCTCCAGCCGCGGTCGCACGATCCGCCCCAAGACGCTCAACCAGAAGCGTTACGTCGACGCCATCGACAAGCACACGATCGTCTTCGGCATCGGCCCCGCGGGCACCGGAAAGACGTACCTGGCCATGGCCAAGGCGGTCCAGGCCCTTCAGTCCAAGCAGGTCAGCCGGATCATCCTGACCAGGCCCGCCGTCGAGGCGGGGGAGCGGCTCGGCTTCCTGCCGGGCACCCTGTTCGACAAGATCGACCCGTATCTGCGCCCGCTCTACGACGCCCTGCACGACATGCTCGACCCCGACTCCATCCCGCGGCTCATGGCGGCGGGCACCATCGAGGTGGCGCCGCTGGCGTACATGCGTGGCCGGACCCTGAACGACGCCTTCATCATCCTGGACGAGGCGCAGAACACCAGCGCCGAGCAGATGAAGATGTTCCTCACCCGTCTCGGCTTCGACTCCAAGATCGTCATCACCGGTGACGTGACCCAGGTGGACCTGCCGAGCGGCACGAAGAGCGGCCTGCGCCAGGTGCAGGAGATCCTCGAAGGCCTGGACGACGTGCACTTCTCCCGGCTCACCTCCCAGGATGTCGTCCGGCACAAGCTGGTCGGCCGTATCGTCGACGCGTACGAGAAGTACGACAACGCAGAGGGCCGCACCGGCCGCAACGGGAAGTAGTCGCAGCGCACCATGTCGATCGACGTCAACAACGAGTCCGGGACCGAGGTCGACGAGCAGGCGATCCTCGACATCGCCCGCTACGCCCTCGCCCGGATGCGGATCCACCCGCTGTCCGAACTCTCGGTGATCGTGGTGGACACCGCCGCGATGGAGCAACTCCACATCCAGTGGATGGACCTCCCCGGGCCGACGGACGTCATGTCCTTCCCGATGGACGAGCTGCGCCCGCCGTCCAAGGACACCGAGGAGCCCCCGCAGGGGCTCCTCGGTGACATCGTGCTGTGCCCCGAGGTCGCGAAGAAGCAGGGCGAGGAGGCGGACACCGGGCACTCGATGGACGAGGAACTCCAGCTGCTCACCGTGCACGGTGTGCTGCACCTCCTCGGGTACGACCACGAGGAGCCGGACGAGAAGGCCGAGATGTTCGGGCTCCAGGCGGCGATCGTCGACGGCTGGCGCGGTGAGCGCGGGCTGACCGGCCCGTCCCCGGCCCCCACCGTCTCGTGAGCGTCCCCCTCGTGTCCGGCGCCGTCCTGCTGATCGTCGTCGGCTGGCTGGCGGCGTGCGCCGAGGCCGGTATCGCCCGCACCTCCAGTTTCCGGGCGGCGGAGGCGGTACGGGCCGGGCGGCGGGGCAGCGCCAAGCTGGAGCAGGTGGCCGCCGATCCCACCCGCTACCTCAACGTGGCACTGCTCGTCCGGGTCGCCTGCGAGATGTCGGCCGGGGTGCTCGTCACCTACGCCTGCCTGAACGAGTTCTCCGAGACGTGGGAGGCGCTGGCCGTCGCCATGGGGGTGATGGTCCTCGTCAGCTACGTCGCCATCGGGGTCTCGCCGCGCACCATCGGCCGCCAGCACCCGCTGAACACGGCGACGGCGGCGGCGTACGCACTCCTGCCGCTGGCCAGGATCATGGGTCCCGTCCCGCAGCTGCTGATCCTGCTGGGCAACGCCCTCACGCCCGGCAAGGGCTTCCGCAAGGGCCCCTTCGCCAGCGAGGCCGAACTGCGGGCGATGGTCGACCTCGCGGAGCAGGAGTCGCTCATCGAGGACGAGGAGCGCCGCATGGTGCACTCCGTCTTCGAGTTGGGTGACACGCTCGTACGCGAGGTCATGGTCCCCCGCACCGACCTGGTCGCCATCGAGCGCTACAAGACGGTCCGCCAGGCGCTCACCCTAGCCCTGCGCTCCGGCTTCTCGCGGATCCCCGTCACCGGGGAGAACGAGGACGACATCGTCGGGATCGTGTACCTCAAGGACCTGGTCCGCAAGACGCACATCAACAGGGACGCCGAGGCCGACCTGGTCTCCACGGCGATGCGCCCGGCGGCCTTCGTGCCCGACACGAAGAACGCCGGCGACCTGCTGCGCGAGATGCAGCAGGAGCGCAGCCACGTCGCCGTCGTCATCGACGAGTACGGCGGCACGGCGGGCATCGTCACCATCGAGGACATCCTCGAGGAGATCGTCGGCGAGATCACCGACGAGTACGACCGTGAACTCCCGCCGGTCCAGGAGCTGGAGAACGGCTGCTACCGCGTGACGGCGCGGCTCGACATCGGCGACCTCGGTGAGCTGTTCGGCCTCGACGAGTACGACGACGAGGACGTGGAGACGGTGGGCGGCCTGCTGGCCAAGGCGCTCGGGCGGGTCCCGATCGCCGGTGCCTCGTCCGTGGTCGACCTCACCGACGGACGGAAGATCCGCCTGACGGCCGAGTCGCCGGCCGGGCGCAGGAACAAGATCGTCACGGTGCTCGTCGAGCCGGAGGGGGCGGAAGCGGAATGACACCCCAGGAGCTGCGGGCGTTCTGCCTGGAATTCGGCGCCAGCAAGGAGGAGTTCCCGTTCGGGCCCGAGGCGTCGGTGTTCAAGGTGCTCGGGAAGATGTTCGCCCTCAGCGCCCTGGACGCGCGACCGCTCACGGTCAACCTCAAGTGCGACCCGGACGAGGCCCTGCGGCTGCGCGAGGAGCACGAGGCGATCGTGCCCGGCTGGCACATGAACAAGCGCCACTGGAACACGGTCACGGTCGCGGACCTCCCGGACGGGATGGTGCGGGAGCTGATCGAGGACAGTTACGACCTGGTGGTGGCCGGCCTGCCGAAAGCGGAACGCCTGCGGCTGGACCGGCCGTAGGCCCCTTCGGCCCCGCTCACGCCTCGCCGGAGCCGGGGTACGGACGCGGCTCCGTCCCCGGGAAGGCGACCCCGTTGCCGTACGGGCGCCGGCCGCCTTCGTATGCTCGGTGCATGACCGACAGCACCGACCTCGGCCCCGAGGACCGCAAGATCGTCACGCTGGCACGCAGCGTCCGTGCCCGCAACGGAGTGCCGGAGGGGGCCGCGGTCCGGGACGAGACAGGACGCACGTACGCCGCGGGCACCGTGGAGCTGGAGTCGCTGAGGCTCAGCGCACTCCAGACCGCCGTCGCCATGGCGGTGGCCGGCGGGGCGACGTCCCTGGAGGCGGCGGCGGTCGTCTCCGAGGCCCCGGCCCCCTCGGACGCGGACCGCGCGGCCGTACGGGACCTGGGAGGACCGGACACGCCCGTGCTGCTCGCCGGGCCCGACGGAGCGCTCCGCGCCCAGGTCGCCGCGGGCTGAACGGGGCGGCC
>NZ_JBEXWB010000214.1:0-10939 GCF_040629645.1 Streptomyces sp. NPDC005899
GCCGGGCCATCGGTGCGCCGCCCTACCGCGCCGCGTACTTCTTGCTGACCGCCCGGTAGACGCCCTCCGCCTCCTTGCCGAGGCGGGGGCCGGCCAGCCAGCCGGCGCTCACCGGGCCGATGGAGGTGTTGGAGACCAGGGCCGGCTCACCGTCCCGGCCCGCCGCCACCCAGCCGCCGCCGGACGAGCCGCCGGTCATCGTGCACCCGATGCGGTACATCGTGGGCTGGTCCTGGAAGACCGACAGCCGCCCCGGCTCGTCCGTGCACTGCAGGGCGGCCTGGCCGTCGTACGGCGGAGCCGCCGGGTAGCCCGTGGCCGTCATGCCGTCGATCTCCGGGACGGCCGGTGCGTCGAAGTCGACCGGCAGTGCCGAACCGACGGTCTCTTCCAGGGACTTGCCCGTCGAGCCCTTCTCCGGGGTCACCTGCAGCACCGCGAAGTCGTACGGCGCGCCCTGCCCCCCGGTCGCCGCGCCCTGGGCGATCCACTGCTCCGAGGTCTGCGCCCACTGGCCCCACCACACGCCGTAGGGAGCGATCTTCTCCCGGGGGGCGTCCTGCAGCTCGCCCGCCGCCAGGCCGCTGTCGTTGTACGAGGGGACGAAGGCTATGTTGCGGTACCAGCCGCCCTTCTTGCCCGCGTGCACGCAGTGGCCCGCCGTCCAGACCATGTTGGACCTGCCGGGGTGGGCCGGGTCCTTCACCACGGTCGCGGAACAGACCATCGATCCTTCGGGGCCGTCGAAGAAGAGCTTCCCGGACTCCGCCGCGTGCTCGTGGTACGGCGTCGCGAGACGCGCGGCCTCCACGGGGGCGGGGACCCGGTCCGTCACGCCCTTGTCGCCGGATATGTCGTTGTCGACCGGATTCTCCGGGGGCTTGTCGGCGTCCCGCATCCGGTCCGGGTCCCACAGGTCCTCGATGATCGGGTTGACGTAGTCCCTGGCCTCACGCAGCCACTTGTCCTTGTCCCAGTTCTTCCACTCGCCGTCCCGCCACGTGTCGAGGTCGATCCCGTGTTCCTTGAGCCGGTCCTTGAGATCGTCGGGGACGGTGACCTTGCCGCCGGAGGCCTGACCCGCGGATCCGCTCGGCTTGCTGTTCGCCGCGTCCTCGTCGGGCCCGCAGCCGGTCACGGTGAGGGTGAGGACGGCGGCGAGGGCGGCCGCGGCGAACACGGGGGAGGTGCGGCGGGCGCTCCCCCCGCGGCGTGCGGTGTCGATCGGGCGAATGGGTCGCATCTGGTGATCCCCCTGGGACTTCGTCACTGACTTCTCTGCTGCACGGCGGACCGCCGCGGGACGGTCCACCGTCCGGCGGCCCCGCGGCACGCACCACGTGGGCCGCCGCGGGGCCCGGACCGCGTGCGCCCCCACTATGCCGGTGCCGATGTGGACGGCGAGCGGCAGGGCCGTGGTTCCCTCCCCGCGAGGATCTTCCGGTGTACCCGTGATCCGCCGCGCCCGGCGTCGTTGGTACGTACGGGGAACACCCGGACAGCGTTCAGCCGCGCGGTCCGTCACCGGGGCGCCGTGCCGACGTGCGACGCCACTGCTACCGCAGGAGGACCGACAGCCGTGGCCCTGACCGAACCAGCTCCGGCGCCGCACCCTGCCGCTTACGAGGGGATCCTGCGGCGCCAGACACTGCGTGAATCGGCTGCCCGCACCTACGCGCGGTCCCTGCCGATCGTGCCGGTGCGGGCGAGGGGGATGACCATCGAGGGCGCGGACGGGCGCCGTTACCTCGACTGCCTCTCCGGGGCCGGCACGCTGGCACTGGGTCACAACCACCCCGTGGTGCTCGAGGCCATCAGGAAGGTCATCGACTCCGGTGCGCCCCTGCACGTGCTCGACCTCGCCACCCCCGTCAAGGACGCCTTCACGACGGAGCTGTTCGCCACCCTGCCCGGGCGGCTCGCCGACGACGCCCGCATCCAGTTCTGCGGGCCGGCCGGGACCGACGCCGTCGAGGCCGCCCTCAAGCTGGTCCGCGCGGCGACCGGACGCGGCGGGCTCCTCGCCTTCACCGGCGCCTACCACGGCATGACCGCCGGTGCCCTGGCCGCGTCGGGCGACGCCCCGGACGTCCGCGTGACGCGGCTGCCCTTCCCGCAGGACTACCGCTGCCCCTTCGGGACGGGCGGGGAGCGGGGCGCCGGCATCGCCGCGCGCTGGACCGAGCACCTGCTGGACGACCCCAAGGGCGGGGTGGCCGCCCCGGCCGGAATGATCGTGGAACCCGTCCAGGGGGAGGGAGGGGTGAACCCCGCTCCCGACGGATGGCTGCGCCGCATGCGGGAGATCACCGAGGACCGGTCGATCCCGTTGATCGCGGACGAGGTCCAGACCGGGGTCGGCAGGACCGGCGCCTTCTGGGCGGTCGAGCACAGTGGTGTCGTGCCCGACGTGATGGTGCTCTCCAAGGCCATCGGCGGCTCGCTCCCCCTCGCGGTGATCGTCTACCGCTCCGCGCTCGACGTCTGGCCGCCGGGCGCCCACGCCGGCACGTTCCGCGGCAACCAGCTCGCCATGGCGGCCGGCCGCGCCACCCTCGCCTACGTCCGGGAGAACCGGCTCGCGGAGCGTGCGGGGGCACTCGGCGCGCGCATGCTCGCCCGTCTTCAGGCTCTCGGCGCGGACCACCCGAGCATCGGTGACGTCCGGGGCCGCGGCCTCATGCTGGGGATCGAGCTCGTCGACCCGGAGGCCGCGCCGACCGGCGCCGGGAGCGGCTCCGCCCCACCGCCCGACCCCGCCCTGGCCGCGGCCGTGCAGCAGGAGTGCCTGCGCCGCGGCCTCATCGTCGAGATCGGCGGGCGGCACAGCGCCGTCATCCGGTTGCTCCCTCCCCTCACCCTCACCGACGAACAGGCGACGGCGGTCGTCGACCGCCTGGCCGATGCGCTGAGAGCCGCGGAACGCTCTCCGCACCGCCGGGTCCCTTCCGGGCCGACCCGCTGATCCCGGACCCCTCACAAGGAAGACCGCCGTGAACCCCACCCCTTCACCCGAGGCCGACGGCCCTCCCACCAGCGAGCAGCGAGGCCAGGACGTGCCGGACGGCGCCCTCGCCGTCGAGTCGACGACCGTGCCACGTCAGAAGGCCGGCCGGGGAGCCCTGCGCGCCGGGGCGGGCGCCGCCACGTGCGGGCCGCCGCCGGAGCGGTCCGGCCACCCGCACGCCCACGGCCGCCCCGACGCCGCGGGCCACCCGGCCCCGCCCGCCGACCCCGATCCCCTCGACCACCCCGACCCGCTCCGGGCCGCCGACTCGGCGGGCACCGAGAACCTGCTGCGCTGCTGGGTCCGGGAGAACGACCTGCCCCGGCCGGAGGGGGACACGCTGCGCATCCCGCTCCCCGCGAGCGGTACCGCGCTGCTCACCCCGGTCCGCCACTGGTCCGCGACCGGCTGGCACCGCTTCGGGGCCCCCGCCCTGGAGAACGCGCCCGCGGACGCCCCCGGGGCCGACGCCGTCACCGTGGCCGCCCTCCTCGGGCGTGAGAACGACCGGGGCGCCGGCGTGGACCTCGTGGCCAGGGTCGCGGACTCGGTGCGGCACACCGCCGTCTTCCTCGCCGACCGCCGCCGCGCCCCCGCCGCCCGCCCGGAGGCCGACCTCTTCCTCACCGCCGAACAGTCGCTCCTGCTGGGCCACCCCCTGCACCCCACCCCCAAGAGCCGCGAGGGCCTGTCCGAGACGGAGACGCCGCTCTACTCCCCCGAGCTGCGGGGCTCCTTCCCGCTGCACTGGATGGCCGTGGACCGGTCCGTACTGGCCACCGACTCGTCCTGGACCCGGCACGGGCGACCGGTCGGCGCCGAGGAGCTGCTCGCGCCGCACGCCGGGGAGCTCCCCCTCCCCGAGGGCTCCGCGGCCCTCCCGCTCCACCCCTGGCAGGCCGCGGAGGTCAAGCGCCGGCCCGAGGTCACCACCCTGTTCGAGAAGGGCCTCCTCCACGACCTGGGACGACACGGGGAACACTGGCACCCCACGTCCTCCGTCCGCACCGTGCACCGACCCGGCGCCGGCATCATGCTGAAGCTCTCCCTGGGCGTGCGGATCACCAACTCCCGCCGCGAGAACCTCCGCAAGGAACTCCACCGCGGCACCGAGGTCCACCGGCTGCTGAGCACGGGGCTGGCCGACGCGTGGCGGGCGGCCCACCCGGGCTTCGACATCGTCCGGGACCCCGCCTGGCTGGCCGTGGACGCCCCGGACGGCGTGCCCGTACCCGGCCTGGACGTCATGCTCCGCCACAACCCGTTCGGCCCGTACGACGACGCGGTGTGCATCGCCGGACTCACCGCCCCCCGCCCCTGGCCGGGCCGTCCCGGCATGCACTCCCGGCTCGCGGAGACCGTCCACCGCCTCGCCGCCCGCACGGGCAGGAAGACCGGCGCGGTGTGCGCCGAGTGGTTCCTCCGCTACCTCGACCGGGTCGTGCTCCCGGTTCTCTGGCTCGACGCCCACGCGGGTGTGGCCCTGGAGGCGCACCAGCAGAACACCCTGGTCCTCCTCGACGCGCACGGCTGGCCGGCCGGCGGCCGGTACCGCGACAACCAGGGGTACTACTTCCGCGAGTCCCACCGGGCGGCGCTCGAGCGCAGGCTCCCCGGCCTCGGCAGCGTCAGCGACACGTTCGTGCCCGACGCGGTCACCGACGAACGGCTCGCCTACTACCTCGGCATCAACAACGTGTTCGGGCTCATCGGGGCCTTCGGCGCCCAGCGGCTGGCCGACGAGCACCTGCTCCTCGCGGCGTTCCGCCGGTTCCTCGACGGCGCTCGCTCGCTGGGGTCCCCGCTGCCCGGCTACCTGCTGGAGTCGGCGCAACTGCGCTGCAAGGCCAATCTGATGACCCGGCTGCACGGTCTCGACGAGCTGGTCGGCCCGGTCGACACCCAGTCGGTCTACGTCACCGTCGACAACCCCCTCCGCACCTGAGGGCGCCCCGGAGGACCGACCGGAGAGGCCCCGCCGGCTGCCGGGGACGGCGCACACCGCCCGCGAGACCCGCCCGCCCGAACCGAGGAGAGGAGAGCGCCACGGTGCACCATGCCGATGCGCACCCGGAGGCCGGCCCCGCCGCGCCCCCACCGCGCGCCACGGGGACCGAGGACACGGTGGAGCTGCGGCTCACCGAGGAGCTGCTCACCCTGATCGGCGAGGGCGGGCCGCCCGCGTGGGACCCGCCGCCGGTCGGCGGGGTGCCGCCGTCCCCCGGTCCGTCCCCCGGCCCGTCCACCGGTGGCCGGCCGGGCGGCACCGGATACGACGTCCGGGCCGGCACCCGCGGTCCGGTCGGAGATCCGGCGGCCTGGGGCCCGGTCGCCACCGCCGCCGGGGTGTTCCGGCTGGTGCCGGTCGAAGCCGCACGGGATGTCGCCGTGATCAGCCGCTGGATGAACGACCCCGCCGTCGCGGCCTTCTGGGAGCTCGCCGGCCCGGAGTCGGTCACCGCCGGCCACCTCCGCCCGCAGCTCGAAGGCGACGGCCGCAGCGTCCCCTGCCTCGGCGTGCTCGACGGCAGGCCCATGAGCTACTGGGAGGTCTACCGTGCGGACCTCGACCCGCTGGCCCGCCATTACCCGGCCCGGCCGCACGACACCGGGCTCCACCTGCTGATCGGCGGTGTCGGCAACCGGGCCCGGGGGGTCGGTTCCGTACTGCTCAGAGCCGTGTCGGACCTCGTGCTCGACCACCGCCCCCGTTGCGCCCGTGTCGTCGCGGAGCCGGACCTGCGCAACACCCCTTCCGTCTCGGCCTTCCTGAGCGCCGGTTTCCGCTTCTCCGCCGAAGTCGAACTGCCCGGCAAGCGAGCTGCTTTGATGGTCCGCGACCGGGTCCACCGCGCGCGGCTGTGAACAACTCGCCGCCTCACACACACGCTCGTACCCCATCGGTCCCACCTCCGAGGAGTCCCCGTGCCGACACATCCCGCGAGCCACGACCCGGCGCCGCCCCGCACGCTGTCCGCCCCCGAGGAGCTGAACCGCGAGGTCTGGGACCGGGCCGCGGTGCGGCTGCTCGCCAAGATGCTCGGTGAGTTCGCCTACGAGGAGGTCGTCGAGCCGGTCCGCCAGGACGGGGAGTCCGCCGGCGACGTCCACGCCTACCGGCTGCCGCTCGACGACGGGGGAGTCCTGCGATTCCGCGCACGCCGCGGCGTCTACGGAAGCTGGCGCGTCGACCCGGACTCGATCCGTGAGAGCGGGACGGGCGGGGGCCTGTCGGCGGAGGACGGGGCGGACGAGGGCGGGTCGGCGAAGGACGGGACGGGCGAGGGCGGCCATGCCGGAAGCACCCCCTTCCGCGACCCGTTGCACTTCCTCGTCCGGGCCCGCCGCCTCCTCGGCCTCGACGGGGCGACCCTCGGGCACCTCGTACGCGAGATCACCGCCACCCTCGCGGCCGACGCCCGCCTCGACCGCACAGCGCTCCCCGCCGCCCGGCTCGCCGAACTCCCCTACGCCGAACTGGAAGGCCACCAGACCGGACACCCCTGGCTGGTGGCCAACAAGGGCCGTCTCGGCTTCTCCGCCACGGATGCCGCACGCTTCACCCCCGAGGCGCGTTCCGCCACCACGCTGCCCTGGATCGCCGTCAGCACCCGGATAGCCGGCTACCGGGGAGTCACCCGCCTCGCCACCCCCGAACAGCTGTACGAGCAGGAGCTGGACGCGCCGGTCCGCGCCTCGTTCGCCGCCGTCCTGCGCGGCCGCGGTCTCGACCCCGACGACTACCTCTTCCTGCCGGTCCACCCCTGGCAGTGGGACGAGTGGATCGTGCCGCTCTTCGCCCCGTCCCTCGCCGACGGCCGGATAGTGCCCCTGCACCCGGACGGCGACCTCCGGCTGCCCCAGCAGTCGATCCGGACGTTCACCAACGTCGGGCGCCCCGACCGGCACACGGTCAAGCTGCCCCTGTCGGTCCTCAACACGCTCGTCTGGCGAGGCCTGCCGACCGAACGCACCCTCGCCGCCCCGGCCGTCACCGCGTGGGTCCAGGGCCTGTGCGCCGGGGACGCCTTCCTTCGCGACAGCGGGGTGATCCTCCTGGGCGAGGTCGCCTCGGTGGCCGTCGAGCATCCGCTCTACGACCAGCTGGCCGAGGTGCCCTACCAGTTCAAGGAGATCCTCGGCGCGATCTGGCGTGAGCCGTTGCCGCCGAGGCTCGGTCCCGGGGAGCGCGCACGCACCTTGGCCTCCCTGCTGCACACGGACCCCGACGGCCGTTCCTTCACGGCCGAGCTGGTCACACGGTCAGGACTCACCCCGGCGGCCTGGCTGACGAGGCTCTTCGCCGCCCTGCTCCCCCCGCTCCTGCACTTCCTGTACCGCTACGGCACCGTCTTCTCCCCGCACGGGGAGAACGCGATCGTGGTCTTCGACGGCAGGGACGTCCCGCAGCGCCTCGCGATCAAGGACTTCGTCGACGACGTGAACGTCAGCGCCCTGCCGGTGCCCGAGCACGACACGATGCCGGACGAGGTCCGCAGCATCCTGCTGACCGAGGAGCCCGCCTTCCTCACGCAGTTCATCCACGCCGGACTGTTCGTGGGCGTCTTCCGTTTCCTCTCCCCGCTCTGCGAGGAGCAGCTGGACGTACCGGAGAGTGAATTCTGGGCACTCGTCCGGGCGGAGGTCCTGCGGTACCACGCCCGTTTCCCGGAACTGAAGGAGCGGTTCGAGACCTTCGACATGCTGACGCCGACGATCGCGCGCCTCTGCCTCAACCGCAACCGCCTGCACGTGGACGGGTACCGTGACAGGCCGCAACGCCCGCACGCCGCCGTCCACGGCACGGTCCCCAACCCGCTGCACCCGTCGGCGTGAGCCGGGGGTGAGCACCGATGTCAGTCGGGCGCCGTAGGCTGGACGGGCTATGACGAAGCCATCTCTCCCCGAGCTCCTCCATGCCGCCGTCACCGCCGTCGGCGGCACGGAACGGCCCGGCCAGGCCGCCATGGCCGAGGCCGTCGCCGAGGCTGTCGAGGACAACGCCCACCTCCTCGTCCAGGCCGGCACAGGCACGGGCAAGTCCCTCGGCTACCTGGTGCCCGCCCTGGCGCACGGGGAGCGGGTCGTGGTGGCCACGGCGACCCTGGCCCTTCAGCGCCAGCTGGTGGAGAGGGATCTGCCGCGCACGGTCGACGCACTGCATCCGCTGCTGCGCCGCCGTCCGCAGTTCGCCATGCTCAAGGGCCGGTCGAACTACCTCTGCCTGCACCGCCTCCACGAGGGGGCGCCGCAGGACGAGGAGGATGGCCTCTTCGACCAGTTCGAGGCGGCGGCCCCATCGAGCAAGCTGGGTCAGGACCTGCTGCGCATGCGCGACTGGTCGGACGACACGGAGACCGGCGACCGGGACGACCTCACCCCCGGGGTGTCCGACCGTGCCTGGGCGCAGGTCTCCGTCTCCTCGCGGGAGTGCCTGGGAGCGAGCAAGTGCGCGTACGGCGCCGAGTGCTTCGCGGAGATGGCCCGTGAGCGGGCGAAGCTCGCCGATGTGGTCGTCACCAACCACGCGCTGCTCGCCATCGACGCGATCGAGGGTGCCCCCGTGCTCCCGCAGCACGAGGTGCTGATCGTCGACGAGGCCCACGAGCTGGTGTCACGGGTCACGGGTGTCGCGACGGGGGAGATCACTCCCGGGCAGGTCAACCGGGCGGTGCGCCGGGCGGCCAAGCTGGTCGACGAGAAGTCGGCCGACGCCCTCCAGACCGCCTCGGAGGGTTTCGAGCGGGTCATGGAGCTGGCGCTCCCCGGGCGCCTCGAAGAGGTGCCGGAGGACCTCGGCTACGCGCTGGCGGCTCTTCGTGACGCCGCGCGCACGGTGATCTCGGCTCTCGGCGGCACCCGGGACAAGTCCGTCCAGGACGAGGACGCCGTCCGTAAGCAGGCCATGGCGTCGGTCGAGTCCATCCACAGTGTCGCGGAGCGCATCACCCAGGGTTCCGAGTACGACGTCGTCTGGTACGAGCGCCACGAGCGCTTCGGCGCGTCCGTGCGCGTCGCCCCGCTCTCGGTGTCCGGGTTGCTGCGCGAGAAGCTCTTCGCCGACCGTTCGGTGGTCCTCACCTCGGCCACGCTCAAGCTCGGCGGGGATTTCAACGGGGTGGGCGCCTCGCTCGGACTCGCGCCCGAGGGGACGGCGGGCGAGGACGTCCCGCAGTGGAAGGGTCTGGACGTCGGTTCACCGTTCGACTACCCGAAGCAGGGCATCCTGTACGTCGCCCGGCATCTGGCCACGCCGGGGCGGGAGGGGTCCCGCACCGACATGCTGGACGAGCTGGCCGAGCTGGTGGACGCGGCGGGAGGAAGGACCCTCGGCCTCTTCTCGTCCATGCGGGCGGCCCAGGCCGCGGCGGAGGAGCTGCGGGGCCGGCAGGACAGGCCGATCCTGCTGCAGGGTGAGGAGACGCTCGGCGAGCTGATCAAGAACTTCGCCGCGGATCCCGAGACCTGCCTCTTCGGCACGCTGTCGCTCTGGCAGGGCGTCGATGTTCCCGGGGCGAGCTGCCAGCTGGTGGTCATGGACAGGATCCCGTTCCCCCGGCCGGACGACCCGCTGATGAGCGCACGCCAGAAGGCGGTCGAGGAAGCCGGTGGCAACGGCTTCATGGCGGTGGCGGCGACGCATGCCGCACTGCTGATGGCGCAGGGCGCCGGCCGGCTCGTCCGGGCCACGGGCGACAAGGGGGTCGTGGCCGTGCTCGACCCGAGGCTGGCCAACGCCCGGTACGGGAGCTACCTCCGGGCCTCGATGCCCGACTTCTGGTACACCACCGATCGCAACCAGGCGCGGCGCTCGCTCGCTGCCATCGACGCGGCGGCCAAGGCCGCTTCCTGAGGAGCGGGCGTCACTAGCCGCCCCGGCGCGGGCACGAAAACGGGCCCTGGGATCGCCGAAACGATCCCGGGGCCCGGTCGGGCCGGCGGTGCGTCACACCCGACGCAGCACCGCCACGACCTTGCCGAGGATGGTCGCCTCGTCGCCGGGGATCGGCTGGTAGGCGGAGTTGTGCGGGAGGAGCCACACATGGCCGTCCTCACGCTTGAAGCGCTTCACCGTGGCCTCGCCGTCGAGCATGGCGGCCACGATGTCGCCGTTCTCGGCGACCGGCTGGCGGCGGACGGTGACCCAGTCGCCGTCCATGATCGCCGCCTCGATCATCGAGTCGCCGACGACCTTGAGCACGAACAGCTCGCCGTCACCCACCAACTGGCGGGGGAGGGGGAAGACGTCCTCGACGGACTCCTCGGCGAGGATCGGCCCGCCGGCCGCGATGCGGCCGACCAGCGGCACGTAGGAAGCGGCGGGCTTCCCCGTGGTGTCCGTCGGCTGCGTGCTGGGCTGGTCCGATCCGCGCACCTCGTACGCACGGGGGCGATGCGGGTCACGCCGCAGGAAGCCCTTGCGCTCCAGGGCCATCAGCTGGTGCGCCACGGAGGAGGTGCTGGACAGCCCCACCGCCTGGCCGATCTCCCGCATCGACGGGGGGTAGCCCCGCCGCTGCACGGAGTCCCGGATCACCTCGATGACGCGCCGCTGCCTGTCGGTCAGGCCCGAGCTGTCCGCCCGGATTCCTGGGGGGCGTCCGGGCAGGGAGCGTCCGGGGCGCACGGGCTCCGGATCCTCCGCGTTCGTGACTGAGTCATTCATGGCATGCACCGGCTCAAGTCGGCTCTGGGAGCGGTGGTCCTGCGGAGTGATGGTGGCACTGTCTGCGGTGGCGGTCACGTCGGCCCCTCTCGAATGGTCTCCCTAGCTAGGCAACGGTAGTAGCTTTCGAAAGGTTGCGCCAAACACACGTTCGAGTGAAAAACAAATAAAGGGCTGTTCTGGGCTAGCTGTGAGGTGTATGAGCGGTGTCGGCAGGCTTGGGGCCGCCGGTGCCCCGGGCGCCGACACGGTAGCGGCCCGCCCGG
>NZ_JBEXWB010000215.1:0-10937 GCF_040629645.1 Streptomyces sp. NPDC005899
TGCAGGGGGGACCCTGTGGGAGAGTAGGACGCCGCCGAACAATTATTCCGGGAAAGCCCCGTGCCCTTGTGGCACGGGGCTTTTCTGCGTTCTGATCCCGTCCGAGTCCGGTTCCACGGGTCGTGCGCGGCGGACTCAGGATCCCCGGGGCCGGCGGAAAATGCGCGTGCGCCCGAGGGGGAGGGTCACGTGTGCCGAAGCCGCCGGCTCTCGCACATCCCCCGCATGACTCGGCGAGCACCGTTCAGCACGGTCGGCGCAGCTCGGAAGTCCGTGCGGAGTGTCGGCCCGAGTGGTTACGACCATCCCGGCGCGCAGGGTATGCTTTACCTCGTTGCCGCAAGGCGACAGGCCCCAATAGCTCAGTCGGTAGAGCGTCTCCATGGTAAGGAGAAGGTCTGCGGTTCGATTCCGCATTGGGGCTCGCTGAGAAGAAAGGCCCCCGCCTCAGGCGGGGGCCTTTCTCATGTCCGGACTTCTCAGACGGTCTGCGGCTCCGGGACACGCATGGCAAGAATGGCCATGTCGTCCGAGGCGGGTTCCGCCGCGAAGCGCTCGACCGCCCGCAGAATACGACCCGCCACCGCGCCGGCCGTCAACCCCGTGCACATCGTGAGCACGTCCGCCAGGCCGTCGTCCCCCAGCATCCGGGTCCCCTCGCGGCGCTCGGTGACCCCGTCGGTGACACAGAGCAGCACATCCCCGGGCTCGAGGACGACCTCCTCCTCGTACAGTTCCAGGTCCTCGATCACACCGAGCAGCGGCTGCGGCTCCGCCGCCGCCTCCACGGTGCCGTCCTGACGAAGCCGCAACGGGAGCGGGTGGCCAGCACAGACGACCTTCAGGAGGGCGCTGCCGTCGTCCTGGGGCCACAGCTCGCCGTACAGCAGGGTCAGGAAGCGGCTGCGGGCCCCCTCGTCCAGGATGGCCGCGTTGAGCCGCTCCAGCACCGCCGGACCGCCGAAGCCCTCACGGGCCAGCAGACGCAGGGCGTGCCGGGCCAGGCCGGTGACGGCCGCGGCCTCCGGGCCCGTTCCGCACACGTCGCCGATGGCGAAACCGTACGCACCGTCGCGGATGGGGAACACGTCGTAGAAGTCACCGCCGACCTCGTTGCCCTCGCCCGCCGCGCGGTAGATGACCTCGATCTCCACGTTGGGCACGTCCGGCAGGCCGGGCGGCAGAAGACTCCGCTGGAGGGACTGGCTGATCGCCATGCGCTCCGAGTACAGGCGGGCGTTGTCGAGGGCGAGAGCGGCCCTGCGCGACAGGTCCTCGGCCAGCTCCAGGATCTCCTGGCGGAAATGGTCGTCCGACGGCTTGCCGAGCGTCAGCATGCCGATCACGCGGTTCCTCGCCACCAGCGGCAGGACGACGGTCTCACCGCCCACCGCGGCCGCGGTGGCCAGCGTGTTGCGCGCCGCGGTGCCCATACTGAGAGGCGCGTCCCGGCCGAGGCTGCGGGTGGACATGTGCAGAGCTGCCTTGTGGCCGGCGACCGCCGGCGCCGGCCAGATGCGGGCACCCGGCGTCGGCACCGGCTCCGGCGGGTCGATCGAGGACAGCAGCGCCTTGAGCCCGTCGATCCGGTCCTCGTCCTCGTGCAGCACGTAGGAGAGGAACGGCTCCGACGACTGGTCGGCGATGGTGTAGACGGCGCACCAGGTCGCGAGGGTGGGAACCGTCATCTGGGCCATCAGGGCCAGCGTCTGGTCCCTGTCCAGCGTGCCGGCGAGCAGGTCGGAGGCCTCCACCAGGAAGGACAGCGATCCGCGGCGCAGTCGTTCCAGCTCCCCGAGCCGCGCCGACTCGACGGCCAGCGCGATGCGGTCGGCGGCGAACTGCAGCCGAAGCGCCTGCTCGTTGGAGTACCGCCCGGCCGCCTCGGCCGCGACGCCCAGGGAACCCGTCAGCCTGCCCTCCACCTTCAGCGGCACCGTGACGACGGAGCGCATGCCGGTGTCCGTGAGCAGCGGTACGGCGCCCGGGACGGCCGTGAGGTCCTCGTGCACCGCGGGCATGCGGGCGGAGCCGTAGCGGCCCGTCCCGGCCTCCACCGGGACCCGCGCGAAACGCTGGCGGGCCGAGGGCAGGCCGGTCGTCGCCCGTACCTCCAGCTCCGTCTCGTCGTCGGTGGCGAGGAGCAGGAAGGCGGAGTCGGCGTCGAGCATGTCGCGCGCCCGCTCGACGGTGCGCTGGAGCAGTCCGTCCAGGTCGTCGGGGGCGGGGGAGCCGATGAAGACCTCGAAGGGGTCGGTGGAGCGGTTCTCGGCCGAACCGTCGGAGACAGGGGCGCGGGCCGGGGTCTGGATCACCGCACGCTCGTAGTCGCGGACGAGGAGGCAGACCGTGGACGGCTCGCCCTGGGTGTCGCGGACCCTGAGGTGCGAGGAGTACACGGGGATGACCCGGCCGTCGGCGCCGCGCAGGCCGTAGCTGCCCTCCCAGCGGGAGAGCTGGAGGGCGTCCGCGATACCGGTGTTCGTCCCCGGGGTGTGCGGCCAGGCCACGAAGTCGGTGAACTGCTTGCCCGTGACCTGGTCCGCGGCGTGGCCGAACAGGAAGCCGGCGTCGTCGTTCCACGCGGCGATGGAGCCGGAACGGTCGATCTGGACGACGGCCACCCGCACCCGCTCGTCCGTGACCGGGAGCAGGGCCGTCGGCAGGACCGGACCGGCGGAGCGGATGCCCACGGGGCGTTCGGGAAGATCGAGCTGGAACCACACGTGCTTGTGCGCCGGGGTGTACTCGACGCCCCAGCGGGAGGCGAGAGCCGCGCACAGAAGCAGTCCCCGGCCGCCCTCCCGGTCGGGGCTCCCGAAGTCCGGGCCGGAGCTCTGGAGCGGGATCTCCCGTTCCGGATAGTGGTCGGCGACCTCGACGCGTACGCCGTCCTCGGTCCGCAGGCAGAGGACGTCCGCGGCCGTGCCCGCGTGGACGACCGCGTTGGTGACGAGTTCGCTGGTCAGGACGACGGCGTCGTCGACCACGTCGGTGTAGCCCCACCCCTGGAGGGTGTCGCGGACGAATGCGCGGGCGGTCGCGACCGAGCGTCCGACCGGATCGAAGGTGGCAGCCGCGCGCGCGGTGATCACAGCACTCCCCATATGGTGTCTCGTCGCTTCCCCGAGTCCTGTGCCCGTTTCTCGCCGCTTCGATTCGCCTGCCAGGCTAGACGCTCGGCCGACGTCGCGTGTACACGAGGGCGGACTTGGGTGCTCGGGACGGCCCGCGGTCGTGCGCGGGGCGCACGAACCGGGGAGCCGGGGTGAGGGGAATGAGGCAACCATGGAACTTTTCACTCCGTCCGGTTCCCGCCTGGTACGTTTCAACGATTTGACGTCCGCATAGTCACCCGTCGACGGTGTGCTGTGACGGTGGGCCGAAGTGGAAGTGGGCAAGCTTCCGACGACGACCCGAGCGATACGGTCAAGCCCTGCGGGAGGGACACGGTGGAGTCTGGCGTGGCGGCGCGGGGTTCGGATACGCGCACAAGAGGCGGACAGCCCGTGAAGAAACAGCGCAATGGGACCATCGACGTGGACGCGGCAGCTCTCAACAGACTGCTCGCGGCCCTCGTGGCGATGCGCGACGGCAACTTCCGCAGGCGGCTGACCGTCTCGGGTGGCGGCGTGCTCACGGAGATCGCCGCGGTCTTCAACGAGGTGGCCGACCGCAACCTGCACCTGACGGGCGAGCTCGCCCGGGTCCGGCGCATGGTCGGCAGGGAGGGCAAGCTCACCGAGCGGCTGGAGACCGGCGCCTGCGAGGGCTCCTGGGCCGCCGCGATCGACGCCTCCAACGAACTCGTGGACGACCTGGCGCGACCGGTGTCCGAGGTCGGACGAGTGCTCTCCGCGGTCGCCGAAGGCGACCTCGAGCAGCGGATGGAGCTGCGGTCGCACACGTCCGACGAGACGGTGAGGCCGCTGCGCGGGGAGTTCCTGAAGGTCGCCCGCACGGTCAACAACCTGGTCGACCAGCTCGCCGCCTTCACCGAGCAGGTGACCCGGGTGGCGGTCGAGGTGGGTACCGAGGGCAAGCTGGGCGGTCAGGCCCAGGTGCGCGGCATGTCCGGGTCGTGGAAGGACCTCACGGACTCCGTCAACACGATGGCCTACCGGCTCACCGCCCAGGTCCGCGACATCGCCCTGGTGACGACGGCGGTGGCCAAGGGAGACCTGTCGCGGAAGGTCACCGTGCATGTGGCCGGCGAGATGCTGCAGCTGAAGAACACCGTCAACACCATGGTCGACCAGCTGTCCTCGTTCTCCTCGGAGGTGACCCGCGTCGCCCGTGAGGTGGGCACGGAGGGGGAGCTGGGCGGCCAGGCGACGGTGCCCGGGGTGGCGGGGGTCTGGAAGGACCTCACCGACTCCGTCAACACGATGGCGGGGAACCTCACCTCCCAGGTACGCGGCATCGCCGAGGTGACGACGGCGGTCGCCAACGGGGACCTGACCCAGAAGGTCACGGTGAGCGCGCGCGGCGAGGTCGCGCAGCTCGCCGAGACGATCAACCAGATGACCGAGACGCTGCGCACCTTCGCGGACGAGGTCACCCGGGTGGCGAGCGAGGTCGGCGGCGAGGGACTGCTCGGCGGCCAGGCCCAGGTGCCGGGGGCGGCGGGCACCTGGAAGGACCTCACCGACTCGGTGAACACGGTCTTCCGCAACCTCACGACGCAGGTGCGGGACATCGCGCAGGTCACCACGGCCGTGGCCAGCGGTGACATGACGCAGAAGGTCACCGTCGACGTGGCCGGGGAGATGCTGGAGCTGAAGAACACCGTCAACACGATGGTGGACCAGCTCCAGTCATTCGGCTCGGAGGTGACCCGGGTCGCCCGGGAGGTCGGCGTCGAGGGCCGCCTCGGCGGTCAGGCGGAGGTGCCGGGCGCGGCGGGCACGTGGAAGGACCTCACCGACTCGGTGAACACCGCCTTCCGCAACCTGACCGGGCAGGTGCGGGACATCGCGCAGGTGACCACGGCGGTCGCCAACGGCGACCTGTCGCAGAAGGTCACCGTCGACGTGGCCGGGGAGATGCTGGAGCTGAAGAACACCGTCAACACGATGGTGGCGCAGCTGTCCAACTTCGCCGACCAGGTGACCCGCATGGCCCGTGACGTGGGCACGGAGGGCCGCCTCGGCGGCCAGGCCCGCGTCGACGGTGTGTCCGGTACGTGGAAGGAGCTCACCGACTCCGTCAACTTCATGGCGGGGAACCTGACCTCCCAGGTGCGCCAGATCGCCCAGGTGACCACGGCCGTGGCGCGGGGCGACCTCTCGCAGAAGATCGACGTGGACGCCCGGGGCGAGATCCTGGAGCTGAAGAACACCATCAACACGATGGTCGACCAGCTGTCCGCCTTCGCCGACCAGGTGACCCGGGTGGCGCGCGAGGTGGGCACGGACGGACGGCTCGGCGGCCAGGCGCAGGTCCCCGGCGTGGCCGGCGTGTGGCGCGATCTGACCGACTCCGTGAACGGCATGGCGGGCAACCTCACCGCACAGGTCCGCAACATCGCGCAGGTCGCGACGGCGGTCGCGCGGGGCGACCTCTCGCAGAAGATCGACGTGGACGCCCGGGGCGAGATCCTGGAGCTGAAGAACACCCTCAACACGATGGTCGACCAGCTCTCGAACTTCGCCGAGCAGGTGACCAGGGTCGCCCGTGAGGTGGGCACGGAGGGCATGCTGGGCGGCCAGGCGGAGGTGCAGGGCGTCTCCGGTACGTGGAAGGACCTCACCCAGTCCGTCAACGGCATGGCGAACAACCTGACCCTCCAGGTGCGCAACATCGCCGAGGTGACGACGGCGGTCGCCAAGGGGGACCTGTCCAAGAAGATCACCGTCGACGCCAAGGGCGAGATCCTCGAACTGGTGACGACCGTGAACACGATGGTCGACCAGTTGCTGAACTTCGCCGACGAGGTGACGCGCGTCGCCCGCGAGGTGGGCACCGAGGGCATTCTCGGCGGCCAGGCGAGGGTGCGCGGGGCCACGGGCATCTGGAAGGACCTCAGCGAGAACGTCAACCTGATGGCCAACAACCTCACCAGCCAGGTGCGCAACATCTCCCGGGTCTCGTCCGCCGTGGCCAACGGCGATCTGACGAAGAAGGTCACCGTGGAGGCGCGGGGCGAGGTCGCCGAGCTCGCCGACACCGTGAACACGATGGTGACGACCCTTTCGTCGTTCGCCGACGAGGTCACCCGGGTCGCCCGCGAGGTGGGCACCGAGGGGGAACTGGGCGGCCAGGCGCGGGTCCCGGGCGTCTCGGGGACCTGGAAGGACCTGACGGAGTCCGTGAACTCCATGGCGTCCAACCTGACCGGCCAGGTCCGTCAGATCGCGACGGTCACCACGGCCATCGCCAAGGGCGACCTCACGAAGAAGATCGACATCGACGCCCGGGGCGAGATCCTGGAGCTGAAGAACACGATCAACACCATGGTCGACCAGCTCTCCTCCTTCGCCGAGCAGGTGACCCGGGTGGCCCGCGAGGTGGGCACCGAGGGCCAGCTGGGCGGGCAGGCCCGGGTGCGGGACGTCGACGGCACGTGGCGTGACCTCACCGAGTCGGTGAACGAGATGGCCGGGAACCTGACCCGTCAGGTGCGCGCCATCGCCGCCGTCGCCACCGCTGTGACCAGGGGCGACCTGAACCTCAAGATCGACGTCGACGCGGCCGGCGAGATCCAGGTGCTGCAGGACAACATCAACACGATGATCGCCAACCTGCGGGACACCACCCTCGCCAACAAGGAGCAGGACTGGCTCAAGGGCAACCTCGCCCGGATCTCCGGCCTGATGCAGGGCCGCCGCGACCTGGACGACGTGGCCTCGCTGATCATGAGCGAGCTGACCCCGGTCGTCTCGGCCCAGCACGGAGCCTTCTTCCTTGCCATGACCACGGGCGACACCGACGAGGTCGGGGCCGACGGCAGCTCCTACGAGCTGCGCATGCGGGGCAGTTACGGCTACTCGGCGGGCTCGATGCCGACGTCGTTCCGCCCCGGGGAGACGCTCATCGGCACGGCGGCCGAGGAGAAGCGGACGATCCAGGTCGACAACGTCCCGCCGGGGTACCTGAAGATCTCCTCCGGCCTGGGGGAGGCGCCGCCCGCCCACGTGATCGTGCTGCCGGTGCTCTTCGAGGGGAAGGTCCTCGGCGTCATCGAGCTCGCCTCGTTCCAGCCGTTCACGCACATCCAGCGTGACTTCCTCAACCAGCTCGCCGAGATGATCGCGACGAGCGTCAACACGATCAGCGTGAACACGAAGACGGAGAAGCTCCTCGAGCAGTCGCAGGAGCTCACCGAGCAGCTGCGCGACCGCTCCCAGGAGCTGGAGAACCGGCAGAAGGCGCTCCAGGCATCCAACGCCGAACTGGAGGAGAAGGCCGAGCTGCTGGCGCAGCAGAACCGCGACATCGAGGTGAAGAACACCGAGATCGAGGAGGCACGGCAGGTCCTCGAGGAGCGGGCCGAGCAGCTCGCGGTCTCGATGCGCTACAAGTCGGAGTTCCTGGCCAACATGTCGCACGAGCTGCGGACGCCGCTGAACTCGCTGCTCATCCTGGCCAAGCTGCTCGCCGACAACGCCGAGGGCAACCTGTCGCCGAAGCAGGTCGAGTTCGCCGAGACGATCCACGGGGCGGGATCCGACCTGCTCCAGCTGATCAACGACATCCTCGACCTGTCCAAGGTCGAAGCGGGCAAGATGGACGTGAGCCCGACCCGGATCGCCCTCGTCCAGCTGGTCGACTACGTGGAGGCGACCTTCCGGCCGCTCACCGCGGAGAAGGGGCTCGACTTCTCGGTACGGGTGTCCCCGGAGCTCCCCGCCACGTTGCACACGGACGAACAGCGGCTGCTCCAGGTGCTGCGCAACCTGCTGTCGAACGCCGTGAAGTTCACCGACAGCGGTGCGGTGGAGCTGGTGATCCGGCCGGCCGGCGCGGACGTGCCCGACTCCATCAGGGAGCATCTGCTGGAAGCCGGTTCGCTGCGCGAGGCCGACGGCGACCTGATCGCCTTCTCGGTCACCGACACCGGGATCGGCATCGCGTCCAGCAAGATGCTGGTGATCTTCGAGGCGTTCAAGCAGGCGGACGGCACGACGAGCCGCAAGTACGGGGGCACGGGCCTCGGCCTGTCCATCAGCCGGGAGATCGCCCGGCTGCTGGGTGGGGAGATCCACGCCGCGAGCGAGCCGGGACGAGGATCGACGTTCACCCTGTACCTGCCGCTGCTCCCGAGCGAACTGCCGCCCCAGGGGTACCCGCAGACGGGCCCCGGTCAGCCGGAGGCCCGGGGCGCGTCCGCCGGGGCGCCGTACCTGGAGGCTTCCCGGCGTTCGGGCACGGATCTGCCGCTGGGCGACCCGGGGGCCTCCGCCGGGGTGTTTCGGCGCAGGCGCAAGGCCCTGGGCACGGCCGCGCAGCGGCCGGCCCTGGCGAACGGGAGTACGGGAGCGGCGGAACCGGCCGCCGCCGCCCCCGAGGAGTGGGTACAGGGAGCCCAGGAGGACCAGGAGCCCCGGAGGACGTTCCGCTTCCGCGGCGAGAAGGTGCTGATCGTCGACGACGACATCCGTAACGTCTTCGCCCTCACCAGTGTGCTGGAGCAGCACGGGCTGACGGTGCTGTACGCGGAGAACGGCCGCGAGGGTATCGAAGTGCTGGAGCAGCACGACGACGTGACGATCGTTCTGATGGACATCATGATGCCCGAGATGGACGGTTACGCCACGACCTCGGCGATCCGCAGGATGCCCCAGTTCGCCGGCCTGCCGATCGTGGCCCTGACCGCGAAGGCCATGAAGGGCGACCGCGAGAAGGCGATCGACTGCGGGGCCTCGGACTACGTGACGAAGCCCGTCGACTCGGACCACCTGCTGTCGGTGATGGAGCGCTGGATGAACGGGGAGTGACCGGCCGGCGGGGGGCGTCGCGGGAAGCCCGTCCGCTCCGCTCCGGGGGTGTGAGAGCGCGGATCCGGGGAACCTTCTGGTCCCGTACCGCGTTTTCCCTATGTGCACAGTGACATCGCGGTGACAGGGTGTGGCGACGGGCGGGGTGCGGCTACCATGACCGGCACAAGGACGGACGGCGTAAGGGAGTCGTCCCCTGGGGCGGCCCCCGGTGCGAATCCGGGGCGAGGAGGGCGGGCCATGGTGCAGAAGGCCAAGATCCTCCTGGTCGATGACCGGCCGGAGAATCTGCTGGCGCTGGAGGCCATCCTCTCCGCGCTGGACCAGACACTGGTACGGGCATCGTCAGGGGAGGAGGCGCTCAAAGCGCTGCTCACGGACGATTTCGCAGTCATCCTGCTGGATGTCCAGATGCCGGGGATGGACGGATTCGAGACGGCCGCGCACATCAAGCGGCGTGAGCGGACCCGGGACATCCCGATCATCTTCCTCACCGCGATCAACCACGGTCCCCATCACACCTTCCGTGGTTACGCGGCGGGCGCCGTGGACTACATCTCGAAGCCCTTCGACCCCTGGGTGCTGCGGGCCAAGGTCTCCGTCTTCGTCGAGCTCTACATGAAGAACTGCCAGCTCCGGGAACAGGCCGCGCTCCTGCGGCTGCAACTCGAGGGCGGCACGCACCCGGGCGTGGAGGAGAAGGAGCCCGCCGGGCTGCTCGCGGAGCTCTCCGCGCGCCTGGCCGCGGTCGAGGAGCAGGCGGAGGCGCTCTCCAAGCAGCTCGACGACGAATCGGCGGACGCCGCGGCCGTCGCGACCGCCGCGCACCTCGAGCGCAAGCTCACCGGGCTGCGCCGCGCACTGGACGCCCTGGAGCCCGGCACGGGCGGCTCGGCGTCGGCTCTGCCCTCGCAGCACTGACGTTCGGCGCCGGCGTCCCGTCCCGGCGGATGCCCGGCGGGGAGCTGAGGGCGTGTCAGTTCCGGCTCGTACAGGGCGACACGGAAGGGTGAAGCGGTAGGCACCGTGTTCACCGCCGTCGACACCGGTAACCTCAGTCACATGGCCTCACGTACGTCCGGCAAGGGTTCCCAGGGCACGGCGGGCACCGCGAAGCGTGCCGGTCGTGCCCCTGGGCCGGCGAAGAAGACCGCCGCGCCCGCGAAGAAGACCGCCGCGAAGAAGATCGCGCCCGCGCCCGCTCGGAGGGCCCCCGCCAGGAAGGCGGCGGCGAAACGGGCCGCGCCCGCGCCGTCCCCTACCACAGGTGTCTACCGCCTGGTGCGCGCCGTGTGGCTCGGCACGGCTCACGGCGTCGGCGCGCTCTTCCGCTCCATAGGGCGCGGCGCGAAGGGCCTCGACCCCGCGCACCGCAAGGACGGCCTCGCGCTGCTGCTCCTCGGCCTCGCGCTGATCGTGGCGGCGGGCACCTGGTCCCGTCTGCAGGGCCCGGTGGGCGACCTGGTCGAGATGCTCGTCACCGGGGCGTTCGGCCGGCTCGATCTCCTCGCGCCGATACTGCTGGGTGTCGTCGCGGTGCGCCTGATCCTCTATCCGGAGAGGCCCGAGGCCAACGGCCGTATCGTCATCGGGCTCTCCGCCCTCGTCCTCGGGGTGCTGGGCCAGGTCCACATCGCCTGCGGATCGCCCGGCCGAGGGGAGGGGACCGACGCCATGCAGGACGCGGGGGGCCTGATCGGCTGGGTGGCCTCCAAGCCGCTCATCTTCGCGATGGGCGAGGTGCTCGCCGTCCCGCTGCTCCTGCTCCTGACCGTCTTCGGTCTCCTGGTCGTCACCGCGACCCCCGTGAACGCCATTCCCCAGAGGCTGCGGCAGCTCGGCGTCAGGCTCGGCGTCCTCGCCCCCGCCCTAGCCCCGGGGGAGTACGAGGACGACGACGAGCGCTACGACGAGCAGTGGCGCGAGGCGCTTCCCGAGCGGACGCGCCGTGCACCGGGCCGGCTCCCGGCGGCCGACGGCGTCCTCGGCCCGGACGAG
>NZ_JBEXWB010000216.1:0-10920 GCF_040629645.1 Streptomyces sp. NPDC005899
GGATGGCGCGCGGCACGGCGGGTGAACCGCCGGTGGGCGCGCCCCGCCCGCGCGCGGTGCTGCCGTGGCTCCGGGTCGTGGGGGCGACGGCCGCGGTGTGCGGGGTGCTGGCGGCCGGGGCGTTCGCGGTCACCTCGGCCGGCCGCGAGGAGACGGCGGGCACGCGGGTGGCGGACGGTCCCACCTCCCCGGCCCGGGTCCAGGAGCCGCCCGCGGATCCCTCACCGGGCGGTGCTCCGCCCGCCGGACGGTGGCCGCTGCGGGCGGGCGGCGTCGTGGACCCCCACAGCAACCGCTACTGGGCGCAGAGCAACGTGACCGTGGAGGCGGCGGAGCCGCTGTCGGCCCTCACCGTGGAGCTGCGGATCGCGCTGAACGGCGGGGTGAACAGCACCGGTTCCTGGCGTTCGCTGCCCGAGGAGGACTTCGACGTCTCGGTGCGCGAGGAGGGCGCCTTCCTCGTCTACCGGTGGACACTGAAGCCGGGACGCGGCGTGCGGGCGGGGACGCACACCTTCGCGGGGCAGTACAACCACACGGAGGGGACCCGAGACGCCGGGCACGACGGCTACACGGCGCTGGCCCGGGTGACCCGGGGTGAGAAGGTCTCGGCCACCGGGGAGTTCGCGGCGTCGCCCTGAGCCCGCCGGACGGAAACAGTCGCGGGCGCGGCAACCCTTCGCCGGGCGGTGGCGACCAAGGGGCGCAACACTCCCCCACCACCGAGGAACGGAACACCCCACATGAGCGCACGAGCGCGTACACACCGGCGCCGGCCCGGCAGGCGCCGCATGGCCGCCGCGCTGACCGCGGCACTGGGCCTCACCGGCGCCGCCCTGGCCACCGACGTCATGCTGCAGCCCGCCGGCGCGGCGGCCGCCGCGGTGCCCGCCTGGCCCAGCGCCAAGGGCACCCAGGCCGTGTCGTCGACCATCGAGGTCTCGGGGACGTACGACGGCGGCCTCAAGCGCTTCTACGGCAGCGGCGACCTCGGCGACGGCGGCCAGGACGAGGGGCAGGACCCGATCATCAGGCTCAAGGACGGGGCGACGCTCAAGAACGTCATCCTGGGCTCGCCCGCCGCTGACGGCATCCACTGCTCCGGCAGCTGCACGCTCCAGAACGTCTGGTGGGAGGACGTCGGCGAGGACGCCGCGTCCTTCAAGGGCACCTCCGCCTCCTCCGTGTACACGGTGTACGGCGGCGGGGCCCGCAAGGCCTCCGACAAGGTCTTCCAGTTCAACGGCGCGGGCAAGCTGGTCATCACGAAGTTCCAGGTCGCCGACTTCGGCAAGCTGGTCCGCTCGTGCGGCAACTGCTCGAAGCAGTACCGGCGGGACATCATCGTCGACGACGTCGACGTGACCGCGCCGGGCAAGTCCCTGGTCGGCATCAACACCAACTACGGGGACACGGCAGCGCTGCGCTCGGTGCGCATCCACGGGGACAGCGGCAAGAAGATCAAGCCGTGCGTCCGCTACACCGGCAACAACACCGGTGCGGAGCCGAAGGAGACGGGCAGCGGCCCGGACGGCACGTACTGCCGCTACACGGCGTCGGACCTGATCTACGGCTGAGCCGCGGAACGGGCCGCCCCGGCACCCGGCCCGGAAAGGGGTCCGGGCGCCGGGGCGGCCTGCCGTCAGCAGCCGATGGGTTCGGAGCCGACCGCCACGTCGTCGAACCACAGGGTGTCGTCACCCGTCCCGTAGCTCTCCCAGCCCAACCGCAGGGCGGTGGGCCGGGGCGGGGTGGTGCGGGCAAGCCATTGCTGGTCGATGTCCTGGGTGGGGACGCCGTCGGCGTGCAGTCCCGGGACCAGCCCGTCGCCGAGCCAGGTGTCGAGACCCGGGGCCCTCGTGTCGATCGCGAAGCGCAGGCACTGCCAACTGCCCGTCGGCAGCGGCCGGCTCTGCGCCACACCCGCCGGGCTCTGCGCCGGCAGCGTGGCGTCGTCGCTCTCCCTGTTCCACTGGAGGGCGCCGTTCTGGCCCCCCACCCGCAGGCTCCGCCCGCTCTGCGAGGTGTCGGGCATGGAGACGAACGTGACGTGGGCCGAGGGCAGGGCGGTGGTGTGCCTCACCCACAGGCGGCCGTACATCACCGGGCCGACCGAGGACAGGTCCGCGGTGGCCGCGACGAAGGCGTGGTTGCAGTAGCCGGCCCGGCCGTCGACGCGCAGCGCCTTCCCTCCGCTGTGCGCGACCGCGGTGTCGATCACGGCCGTGCCGGTGCCCTGGCAGTCGGGTGCGGTGAACTTCCAGTCGCCCGACGGGGCCGGGCCGGCCTGGTTCTCGAAGTCCGAGCAGACGACCGCCTTGCCGCAGTCCGCGCCGGTCGGTGGGGTGGTGGGGGGCGGGGTCGTGGGCGGCGGGGTCGTGGGGGGCGTGGTCGGCGGTGTGCCGTCGCCACCGCAGGGAACGCCGTTGAGGGCGAAGTCGCCCGGGGTGGAACCGGCCGACCGCGAGGTGCCCTGCAGGCCGAACTCCGCGGCGGCGCCCGTGGCCAGCGTGCCGTTCCAGCCCGCGTCGACGGCGACGACGGAGGCGCCGGACTGGGTGACGGTCGCGTTCCACGCCGACGTCACGCGCTGGTCGCCGGTGTAGGTCCAGTTCAGGCGCCAGCCGGTGAGCGCCGGGCCGAGGTTCGTGACCTTGATCTGGGCGGTGTAGCCGTCGGCCCACCGGTTCACTGTGTAGTCGACGCGGCAGCCGGGCTCCGCGGCGCTCGCGGACATCGCGCCGCTCGCGGACAGGGCGGTGAGGCCGGACGCCGTCAGTACGGCGGCCGTGAGGACCGCCGTCACGGGCCGGCTCAGTAATCGCGGGAGAAGGACGCGCACGTGTGCCTCCGGGGTAGGGGGAGCGAGGAAGTGGCGGGAGCGCTCCCATCCGGCGGGGCGGGGACCCCGTACGGCCGGTGCCCGTCGGCGGGTCGCGCGCGGGGAGCCGCAGGACGGTTCCCCACGGCCCTCTTCGCACCCGGCGGGCACCGGAGGATGGGAGCGCTCCCAAACCCCATCGGCCCGAGACCGTACACCCAGCGCCGGTGCCCGTACAGTCATTGGGCCGAGGTGATCCGCGGCCGTCGGACGAGCCCCTGCTCAGGCGCCCGCGGCCCACGCGGCCGCCGCGGGGCCCGGACTCACGCGTACGGGCGCCAGTCGCCGAGCCACTGGGCCGGGGTGTGCGAGCGGGCCTGCGAACGGCTCAGCCGAGGCCGGTCGCCGGGGACGGTGACACGGGCGCCGGGGCCCGTGTTGCGGTACTCGGCGAAACGCTGTTCCTGCCAGGGGAAGCCCGCGGACATGGTGCCGTAGGGCGCGGCCGCGTCGATGCCCGCGCCGAGGTGGCTGTCGCGGACGGTGAGCATGGGGTGGGCGGTGAGGTCGGAGGACGGCACCCAGGGGCGGGCAAGTTTGTAGTACGCGTCGGGGGCGGTGCTCGTGACCCGGGAGCGCACGACCAGGAAACCGTGCGGGTTGGCTCTGGCGGTGCTGGGCGCGAAGACGAAGCCGTACGGGGCGGACGCCAGGTCCGTGCGCGTCAGGGTCCGGAAGTGGCAGCGGTCGTAGACGGCGGTGGCGCGGCCGAAGACGAAGTCGACGTCGCCCTCCAGGTAGCAGTCGCGGTAGTACTGGCGGGCGAAGGCGGTGAGGGAGGGGGAGTCGGCGTACAGGGTGTCCTGGTGGCCGAGGAAGCGGCAGCGGTGGAACGCCGACCGGTCGCCCATGACCTTGATCGCGACGGCCTGGGTGCCGGTGTACCCGGGGTGGTCGGCGCGCAGCCAGTCGTTGGCGAAGGTCAGGTCCCGGGCGGTGAAGTCCGCGGCCTGGACGGTCGTGGTCGCGGACCCGGAGGTGCCGTAGGTCCCCGAGCCGTCGGGCTTGGGGGTGCCGGCCGCGTTGCCGTGGACGATCACGGTGTCGCGGGGGTCCCCGCTCGCGCCGATCAGCGTCAGGCCGGTCCGGGCCGCCGGGACGGTGACGGTCCCTCGGTACACCCCGGGGGCGAGCACGAGGGTGTGCCCCGTGCCGGTTGCCGCGTCGACGGCCGACTGGACGCCGGTGTGGTCGCCCCGGCCCTCCGGGTCGACGTACAGCGTCCGGGCGTCGAGGCGGCGGGCCGGCGAGCCGTACCGGCCGAAGGGCGGGTGACCGGCGGGGCGGGCGGAGGCGGCGGGGGCGGCGCCGAGCGTGAGGGCGGCGCCCGTACCGGCGAGCAGGGAGAGGGCGCTGCGGCGGCTGAACATGGCGGTACTCCTTCGGGGTGCGGTCGAGGGCCGGAGCGGCGCTCTCCGGGGTGGTGGAGAGCGTGCGGTGCCGCTCCGGCCGGTTCGGGGTGGGTCAGCGGCCCAGCGGCTTGCCGGCTCCCGCAGCGAGGTGCACGAGCAGCGGGACGAGGAGCGGGTGGCTGACCTCGGTGCGCAGCGCCGGCTTCCAGCCCGCGCCCTCGGTGAGCTGCTCGGCGGGCACGCCCGCGTTGTGCACGGCGATCAGGTCGGTCCGGCGGCCGTTGACGTAGTTGTCCTCCGCCGTGAGGGAGGACTCGGACCACTTCTTGAGGATGGTCGCCTTGTCGAAGCCGGCGGGCACGGTGAAGGCGTTGTGTTCGGCGACCAGCGCGGACTCGGCCCCGATGCCGTACGTGTAGCCGTACGCCGCGCCCTTGGTGGCGACGAAGTGGTTGTTGTACGAGTCGACCCGGCCGAAGCGGACGCGGGGCGCGCGCTCCTTCACGTCCTTGAAGAGGTTGTGGTGCAGGGTGACGCGGAGCTTGCCCCGGTCGCTCGCGCCGGCGCCGTCGCTGTTGCCTATGAGCATCGTCTTGTCGTGGTCCTTCAGGACGTTCCAGGAGACGGTGACGAGGTCGGCGCCGCGCACGATGTCGAAGAGGCCGTCGTGCTGCTGGTACACCTGCCCGAAGTAGTGCGGCTGGGCGGCGTCGGGGCGGTCGCCGTCGCCGAAGGTGTTGTGGTCGACCCAGACGTGGCTGGAGCCGTGGACGACGAGGTTGTCGTACTCCGAGTTCCAGGCGCCGTGGTCCCCGTCGGTCGGGTCCCACTGGGGGAAGCAGTCGTAGGTGTCCTCGAAGGTGATGTTGCGGACGATGACGTTGGAGACGTTCTTCACCTGGAGGCTGGCGCCGATGACCGTGGCGTCCTTCCCGACACCGACGAGCGTCGTGTTGGAGGGGACGTTGACGTTGACGGCGGCCGCCTGCAGCTTCGCGGAAGCGGCGCGGGCGTCCTCCAGCGGGCCGGAGGGGACGGCGTCGGTGCCCCAGACGGCCGGGTCGTAGGCGGCGAGGTACTTCTCCAGCGTGTAGCCGCCCTGCTGGTACTCCTCGCAGCCGATGGGGGTGCCGTCGACGTCCGCGTTGCCGTGGACCGTGCCGGCGATCCGGACGATCTTCGGCGCGTCACCGGCGTCCTTGAAGGCGGCGATGAGCTCGGCCCGGTTGGTCACGGTGTAGACGTGGTCCGGGGTGGCCTGCGAGCCGCCCGTCGTGGAGCCGTCGGCTGCGGCCCAGCCGTCGCCCGAGGGGAGGACGGCGCGCTCGATCCCCTTGCCGCGGTGGTGGGGGGCCGCCTGGGCGGGGACGGTCACGGCCAGCGCCAGTGAGGCGCAGCCCGCCACCACGGCGATGGCGCGGACATGAGACATGCGTGCGGGCATGGCGAGTTCCTGACTGTCGTTCGGAGACGTGCGGTGCGGGACATGTGCGGTGCGGACGTCGTGCGGTGCGGACGTCATGCGGTGCGGGGGACGTGCGGTGCCCGGGGGCGCGTGCCGGGCCGGGCACCGCGTCGGACGTCGTGCGGTGCGGACGTCATGCGGTGCGGGGGGCGTGCGGTACCGGAGGGCTCGTGCCGTGCCGGGCACGGCGCGGGCTCCGGGCGGGAGGGACCTCGTGCCGGGTGGTGGGGCGGGGCGGAGGGTCAGGCCTGCGGCCAGGTGATCCATGCCTCGTGGACCGGATCGTCGAGCCGGCGCAGGTCGCGCCGGGTGAGCACACCCGCCTCCAGCAGCGCCCGGGCCGTCGTCCGGGCCACGTCGACGGCGCCCGTGGGCCGGAAGTGCGTGTTGTCCTGCCTGCCGTCGGGGTAGTTCGGCGACTGCCCGGGCTCCAGCCAGTTGAAGTACGCCAGGGTGGCGTCCGGCCCCAGCTCCTGCCAGCGTGCGAGGGAGAGCGCCTGGAGGTCGAGCAGCGCGACCCCCTCCTCGGCTGCCAGGGCCCGCATGGCCGCGGGGTACTCGCCGTGGGTGGGTTTGGCGGTCCCGTCGGCGGCGAACCGGCGTCGCTCGACCGGCGTGAGCAGCACGGGTTCCGCCCGCCGGGCGCGGGCCCCCTGCACGTACCGGCGCAGGTACTCCTGGTACGTGGTGTACGGGTCGGTGCCGCGGGCCGGGTCCTCGGTCTTCTCGTCGTTGTGGCCGAACTGCACGAGGACGAGGTCGCCGGGGCGGACACCGTCCAGGAGGGTGGTGAGGCGGCCCTCGTCGGCGAAGCTCTTCGAGCTCCGCCCGTTCATCGCGTGGTTGGCGACGGTGAGGCCGTGGGCGAGGAAGAAGGGCAGGGCCATGCCCCAGCCGGTCTCGGGCGCGGCGTCGGCGTACTTCTGGGCCGCCGTCGAGTCGCCCGCGATGTGCAGTGTCCGGGGCCTGGGCCCGCCCCGGCCGCCGCCCGGGTGCGCGGCGGCGGGTGTGGCGGCCAAGGCGAGGGGCAGCGCGAGGATCGCGGCCGCCGTCTGTCTGCGGGTGAGTGGCACAGGGGGATCTTCCTCTCTCGGGGGGCGTGGACGCGGGAGGTGGGGAGAGGGACCGGCGGCGGGGCGCGACCCGGACCGCCGCCGGTCCCCCGGTCACGGGGGTGCCGGCCGTGAGCGGGCCGGCGGGTCAGCCGTTGCCCAGCTCGGTCCACTCCTTCTGGGCGGTGTTCAGTTCGTCGGCCATCTTGTCCAGGAACGCCTTGGCCGTAGTCTTGCCGAGCAGGACCTTCTGGAACTCCGGCTCGTTGTCGGCCTTGCTGATGTTGTTCCAGTCGGGCAGGTAGTACGGCAGGTCGACGATCTTGGTGGAGCCGTCCGTGAGGGCCTTCGCGGCGAGCGCGGTCGGCTCGGACTTCGCGATCCAGGGGTCCTTCGCCGCTTCGGTGTTCGCGGGGATGGCCCCCGCAGACTCGTTCCACTTGCTGTTGGACTCGTGCGAGGCCGCGAACTCGATGAACTTCCAGGCCGCGTTCTTGTTCTTGCTGCTGCGGAACAGGCCCAGGCCGTCCACGGGGTTGGAGACCTGCACCCGGGTACCGCCCTCCCCGATGGGGGCGGGGATGCCGGCGAACTTGTCCTCGCCGAGGGCCTTCACGTGGTCCTGGTAGGAGCCGAGGTTGTGGCTGAGCATCCCGATGGTGCCCGTGTCCCACTGCGCGACCATCTTGGTGAAGTCGTTGTTGACGTCGGCGGCGGGCGTGGTCCGCTTGAAGAGGCCGGCGTACTTCTCCAGCGCGGCGACGTTCCTGGGGTCGTTGAGCGTCGTCCTTTCACCGTCCCAGAAGTCGGTGATGCCGGTCTGGCCGTAGATCGCGTCCAGCGCCTGGGCGATGGAGCCCGCGCCGCCGCGGATCGTGTACCCGAACTTGTTGTTCTTGGCGTCGGTGAGCTTCTCGGCGGCCTCGTAGAACTTGGGCCAGGTGGTGGGCGCGTCCAGCTTCGCGGCGGCGAACAGGTCGGTGCGGTACCAGAGGGCGCCGTTGTTCGCGGAGGTCGGCATGGAGTACATGTCGTCGCCCCGGCCGGCGGCGGCCGTGACGCTCTCGACCATGCTCTCGACGAGCTTGCCCTTCAGCGGGGACTCCTCGAGCCGCTTGTTGAGGGGTTCGAGGGCCTCCTGCGACACCATGTTGGCGAGGTAGGCGGTACCGACACCGCCCACGTCGGGCAGGCCGCCGCCGGCTATGGCGGTGTCGTACTTGGACTGGACGTCGGCGATCGGGATCGGGACGTACTTGACCTTGATGTCCGGGTTCTTCTTCTCGAAGTCCTTGATGATCTCGGTCCAGACGGCGGTCCGCGGGCCGCCGTTGTTGTCCCAGAAGGTGATCTCGCCCTTGCCGCTGCCCTCGGTGCCGCTGCCGCTGCCGTCGTCACCGCACGCGGTGGCCGTCAGGGCGAGTACCGCCGTCAGGGACACCGCAGCCGCGGCACGCCCCCGCTGCGTCTTCGAGATGGTCATCGTCGGCTCTTCTCTCTCGGTGCTTTCGGTGGAATCACTGGTGTCGCGGGTGGGGGTGCTGGTGTGTACGCCCGTGGGGGTCGCCGCGGTCCGTACGTCCGTGGGGGTGTCTGTGGGTGTGCCGTCAGCGGCTGGTGCGGAACGCGGTGAAGAGGGCCGTGCCGGAAGGTCCCGTGCCGTCGGGCGCGGTGGCGAAGAGGCCCAGCAGGGCTCCGACCCAGCGCCAGGGGGTGGCGGCGAAGACCAGTCCCGAGGGCCGGAAGCCGGCCCCGTCGCCGGTGTCGGCGTGGAAGCGGCAGCGTGCGCCGCGGGTGACCTCGACGCGCAGCCGCACGTGGGAGCCGGGGGCGGGGCGCTCGGGTGCCGCGTCCCGTTCGTGCTCGGCGACGGTCTCGGCGTACCGGTGCACGAGCCGGGCCACCCCGTCCGGTCCGGTCTCCAGGCCGATCCACGAGAAGGCGTCGCCCAGGACGGCGAGGCCGGCCTTGGCCCCCGGTTCGCCGCTGTGCAGGGTGAGGCCCGTCTCGGCGGTGAACTCCTCGGCGGGCAGCCGCTGCACGAGGACGTTGGGCAGGGCCCGCAGGTCGTGCGCGTACGCGGTCCGCACGCAGCTGAGCCGCAGTCCGTCGCCCGCGTGCTCGACCGTCCAGCCGGGCCGGGGGTTGGCCGTCCACTGCCACTGCCTGCCGTGGCGCCCGCCGGGGAAGTCGTCGCTGGAGGCGGGTGCTTCGACGGTCTGCTCGGCGGCGTCGGGCTTGCGGTGCGTGAGGACGGGTTCACCCTCGTCGCCGATGACCGGCCAGCCGCCCTCCCAGCGCATCGGCTGGAGGTGGACGACCCGGCCGTAGGCGCCCCGGGCCTGGAAGTGGAGGAACCAGTCCTCACCGGCGGCCGTCCGCACCCAGCCGCCCTGGTGCGGGCCGTTGACGTCGGTGCGGCCCTGGGCCAGGACGACCCGCTCCTCGTACGGGCCGGCGAACTCCCGTGACCGGAAGGCGCCCTGCCAGCCCGTCTCCACTCCCCCGGCCGGGGCGAAGATCCAGAACCAGCCGTCGTGCCGGTAGAGCTTGGGGCCCTCCAGCGTGAACCAGCCGGGGATCGTGTCGGCGTCGACGAGGGTGCGGCCCTCGTCGAGCAGCTCGCGCCCGTCCGGGCTCATCCGGTGGCCGGTGAGCCGGTTCTTGACGCCGGAGCGGGATCGGGCCCAGGCGTGGACGAGGTAGGCCTCGCCCGTCTCCTCGTCCCACAAGGGGCAGGCGTCGATCAGCCCCTTGCCCGCCTTGACCAGGTGCGGGGCGGTCCACGGCCCGCGGATGTCCTCGGCGTTGACCTGCTGGATGCCGTGGTCGGGGTCGCCCCAGAAGATCCAGAAGCGGCCGGCGTGGTGGCGCAGGGAGGGTGCCCACACCCCGCAGTCGTGACGGGGCACCGAGAAGTCGGCGGCGGGCTCCAGCCTGTCGAGGGCGTGGCCGACGAGCGTCCAGTTGACCAGGTCGCGGGAGTGCAGCAGCGGGAGTCCGGGGACGCGGCCGAAGCTGGACGCGGTGAGGTAGTAGTCCTCGCCGACCCGCACGACGTCCGGGTCGGACCAGTCGGCGTCGAGGACGGGGTTGCGGTAGGTGCCGTCCCCGAGGTCGGCGGTGCGCGGCGCCGGCGGGCCGCTCACGCGGTCACCACCTTGCGGACGTGGGCGGCGGCCGCGTCGCGGTCGAGGTGGCCGTCGGCGATGACGGTGACGATCCGCCGCACCACCGTGTCACCCGCCTCCACGGTCAGCCGCCGGTCGGCGGCGAGGGAGGAGCCGACCCCCGGGTACTCGGTGGTCCGCACGAACCACGGGTCACGCCGGGTCTCCTCGGTCGCCCCGGCGAAGACGAGGGTCCAGCCCTGACCGGCGAGGGCCAGCCAGTCGGCGGGTGCGCCGTGCACCGCCTCCTCGCCCTCACGGGTGGGGCCGAACACGGCGGGGGCGGCGGCCTCCCTGGGGGCGCGCCAGAAGAAGCCGCCGTATCCGGCGCCGGGGCGGCCGTTGGTGGCCGGGCTGCCGATGGAGAGGGCGGTGGCGCCGCGGTTGGTGAGCGAGAAGGAGAAGTCGAGGACCCACGCGGTGTCGGAGAGCTCGCCGACGGCCACCGTGCGGTGTTCGCGCAGGAGTTCGGTCCCGTCGGCCTCCCAGCTGAGCTCCTGGACGAATCCGTCCGGGTCGCGGAGCTTCCAGCCGAGGTGGCGCTGGCGGCCGTGGTTGTCGAGCGCGGTGGGGCCCTGCCCGCGGACGAAGGTCCTGCCTCCCCAGAAGTTGTGGCCGGCCACGTCGGGGACGGCGACGGACGCCCCCAGGTGGTGGATGTGGTCGGCGGGGCGCTCCTCGGTCACGGGGGTGCCGGCGAGGGTGGTGACGGGGTGGAGGTAGGGGCGCCCGTCCGTCCCGGACCCGTAGCCGTAGCGGCCGACGGGGCGTCCCGCACAGGTGAGAAGGGTGGTGGTCACGTGGTGCTCACCTCGCTGGGTCGCGCCCAGGGGGCGCCGAGTTCGGAGAAGAGGGCGAGGGTGTCGGCGCCCGCGGCGACCAGGGCGTCGACACCGCGCACGATGCGCCGGGTGCCGGTGCCGTCGGCCGCCGGTTCGGTGTACCAGGCGTCCGCGGGCAGCGGGGCGGGCTCGGGGGCGGTCCGCACGGCCTCGACGAC
>NZ_JBEXWB010000217.1:0-10911 GCF_040629645.1 Streptomyces sp. NPDC005899
ACCCCCGGGGGCGGGTTCCCCCGGCCCACGCCCGCGGCCGAGGCACACGCCCTCGATGAGGCCACCGCACCGGAGGCCGGGTGCCGCACCGGAGGCCGGGTGCCGCGCCGGACTCCGCCCCGGTGACCGGCGCGGTCGGGCGGTGCCCTATCCGCCCACCGGCACCCCGGCCTCCAGGTTCAGTACGGCGGAACGCTCGCGGGCCCGCAGGGCCCAGCGCAGCCGTTCGAAGCGGGTGGGCGGAAGCATCGAGGACGCCTCGTCCTCGGTGACGAACCGCCAGCCGCGCAGCTCGGCACCGGGCAGCAGCAGCCGGGTGGCCTCCGGGCCGCGAAGGACGCCCCCGTCGAACAGGAAGCGGAGACCGCCGTACCCGGGCGGCTCCGGTGCCTCCCAGTCGACCACCAGGAGCCTGGGCGCCGCGGCGAGGTGCAGCCCCAGTTCCTCGGTGACCTCCCGCATCCCGGCCTGTGCCGGGGCCTCCCCCGGCTCCACCACCCCACCGGGGAACTCCCAGCCGGGTTTGTAGGTGGGGTCGACGAGCAGGACACGGTCCCGCTCGTCGAAGAGGAGCACCCCGGCGGCGACGGTCTCCGCCCGCGGTGCGGGTGTCTGGACTATCCCGCACTCCCCGGCCTCGCCGGTGCGCAGGGCCTCGGCTATCCGGGCGGCCGTCGCCCGCGGCGTGAGCGTGCTGGTGTCGACGGTGTGGGCGTCCGCGGTGATCCAGTCCAGTGCCGCCCGGTAGTGCTCGATGTGCTCGTCCGCGCACCGGCGGGTGCGGAGGGTCCGTTCCGGGTCGTCCGCGCACTCCTCGCGCTGGGCCACCCGCTCGCGCAGGATCGTTTCCTCTGGTGCGAGCAGCACATGGCGCACCGGGATGCGCCGGGATGCGAGCCCGCCGAACATCTCGTCGCGGTACTCCTGCCGCAGCAGTGTCATCGGCACCACGAGCACGCCCGGCAACTCGGCGAGGAGAGCGGCGGCCGTGTCGACGACCAGGCGCCGCCAGATCGGGAGGTCCTGGAAGTCCGTGACCTCGGCGAGCTTCTTCTGGGGCAGCAGGTGGCGCAGTTCCCCGCCGATCAGTGCGGGGTCGTAGAAGGTGCTGTTCGGGATCAGGTCGATCAGTTCGTACGCGGCGCTCGTCTTGCCCGCACCGAACGCACCGTTGATCCAGACGATCACGGGTCCCCCTCTTCCGTAGCCTCCTGTGGCTTGCCCGCAACACCCCGCTGCGGAAACCCCACCGGGCCGACGCCGTTGTGCGCCCGGGCACCCCGACGGCCCCCGGCGGCGCCCAACTCTACGAGTCCGGGCGGCCGTCCGGCCGTGACGGGCAGGGGCACGACGTCGTTGAGCGGACAGTCACAGGAGCGACGAGGAGGTGTACGGTGCGCCGCACGGTACTCGAGCAGTTCCCCGCGGGAGGGCCGTGGGGCAGCAAGCCGGCGGAGGACTTCGCGGCGGCCCGGCGCGGCGAGGGCGTGGCCGCCGAGGTCGTCATGGACCTGGACCGCGACGCGTTTCTCGTGGTCGTACCACAGCAGCCGGCCGAGCGGGGCCGGGGAGGCCGTCGAGCGGGCTGAGCCGCCCGGACGGCCGCTCCCCGCCGGGACGGCGGAGCCGGGGAGGCCGCTCGACCGGGAGGCCGACCGCCGGAGCCCGGGGGTGGCCGAACCGGGAGACGGCCGGGCCGCCGTGCCGGGAGCGCGGCCGGCCCGCCACTACCGCGCGGCCACGGCCCGTGCGTCACCCGCGCCGCCGGAGCGGACCGCCGTGGCGGCGGCCGCCGCGCCCACCAGGCCGGCGTCGGTTCCCATCACGGCGGGCGCCACCGTCAGGTTCCGGACGAAGGACAGCGTGGCGTAGTCGCGCAGGGACCGCCGGAGCGGCGCGAACAGCACCTCGCCCGCTCCGGCCACTCCGCCGCCGATCACCGCGATGTCGATCTCGACGAGGGTGGCCGTGGCGGCGATTCCGGCCGCGAGCGCCCGGGCCGCCCGCTCGTACGACGCGATGGCGACCGGGTCTCCGGCGCGGGCGGCGGCGGCCACGGCCGCCGCGGTGGCATCTCCGTCGCGGCCCGGGAGCCAGCCGTTCTCCAGCGCCCGCCGGGCGATGTTGGGACCGCTGGCGAGGCGTTCGACGCAGCCGCGCGCCCCGCACGGGCAGAGATCACCCTCCAGGTCGACACAGATGTGGCCGATGTGCCCGGCGTTCCCCGACGGACCCGGGTGAAGCCTGCCGCCGAGGACGAGGCCGCCGCCGACACCGGTGGAGACGACCATGCACAGGGCATTGCCGTACCCGCGGGCGGCACCCAGCCAGTGCTCGGCCGCCGTCATGGCGACGCCGTCGCCGACCAGTACGACGGGAAGCCCGCCCGTGGTCGCGCGGACCCGCTCCACCAGCGGGAAGTCGCGCCACCCCGGGACGTTCACCGGGCTGACGGTGCCCGAGGAGGCGTCCACCGGCCCGGCGCTGCCGATGCCGACCCTGCCGGCCCGGTGCCACAACGGGGAGGCCATGAGCTCGGCCAGGACGTCGTTCACCGCGGCCATGACCGCCTCGCTGTCCTCGCGGGCGGGCGTCGGCCGCCGCGCCCGTACGAGGAGGGCCCCGCCACCGTCCACCAGCGCGCCGGCGATCTTGGTGCCGCCGATGTCGAGCGCGGCGACGAGGTCGGTATGCATCGGTGTCGTGTCTCCGGAGGGGTGAGGGCGCCAGACCTGCGGCTTCCGTCAATGGTCCGCACAGTCTCCACGGAGATGACAACGTTGTCCAGGGCCTATGCTCGACGCCACACCCTCCGTCCCCGAACCGCACCGCCGAATCCGCCCGCATCCGACGACAGGACAGCGCACCGTGGCCATGACCGCCCGTCATTCCGAGTCCCGCTACGGCAACAGGCCGACCATGAAGGATGTGGCCGCCCGTGCCGGAGTCGGCCTCAAGACGGTCTCCCGGGTGGTGAACGGCGAACCCGGCGTGACCCCCGACACCGAACGCCGCGTCCAGGAGGCGATCGACGCGCTGGGCTTCCGGCGCAACGACAGCGCCCGCGTACTGCGCAAGGGGCGTACCGCGTCGATCGGCCTCGTGCTGGAAGACCTCGCGGACCCCTTCTACGGCCCGCTGAGCCGGGCCGTGGAAGAGGTGGCCCGCGCCCACGGCGCGCTGCTGATCAACGGTTCGAGCGCCGAGGACCCCGAACGCGAGCAGGAGCTCGTGCTCGCCCTCTGCGCCCGCCGGGTGGACGGCCTCATCGTGATCCCCGCGGGCGACGACCACCGGTACCTCGAACCCGAGATAAAGGCGGGCGTCGCCACCGTGTTCGTCGACCGCCCCGCGGGGCGGGTCGACGCCGACATGGTCCTCTCGGACAGCTTCGGCGGCGCCCGCGAGGGCGTCGCCCACCTGGTGGCGCACGGCCACCGGAGGATCGGCTTCATCGGGGACCAGCCGCGCATCCACACCGCCAAGGAACGGCTGCGCGGCTACCACACCGCCCTCACGGACGCCGGGATCACCGTCGAGGACTCCTGGGTCTCGCTCGGCCCGACCGATCCCGCCCGCGTCCGGGAGGCGGCGGAGACCATGCTCCGGGGTCCCGAGCCGGTCACCGCGCTGTTCGCCGGCAACAACCGTGTGACGGTCACCGTCGTGCGTGTCCTCGCGGAGTGCGACCGCAGGATCGCCCTGGTCGGCTTCGACGACATCGAGCTGGCCGATCTGCTCGGCATCACCGTCGTCTCGCAGGACGCCGCCGCCGTCGGCCGCACGGCGGCGGAGCACCTGTTCCACCGCCTGGACGGGGCCGGCCACCCCACGGCCAGGGTGGTGCTCCCGACCCGGCTCATCGCGCGGGGTTCCGGAGAGCTGCCGCCGGCCGGGGCCTGAGGACCCCGGGTGGACCCCGGGGGTCCACCCGGGCCCGGTGCGGACGCGCACCGGGCCCGGCCCGTGCCTACGGGGCCGTCACGGTGAGTCCTCCGCGCCGGGGCGAGGCGAAGGCGTCCAGGTCCGTGCGGGTCAGCCCGGTCAGCTCCGCCACCTCCGCGGTGTCGAGGGCGCCGCAGTCGATGCCGCGCAGCAGGTAGCCGCTCAGCGCCTTGGCGGTGGCGGGCTCGTCCATGACGTCGCCGTCCGCCTTGGCCACGTAGGCGGCCAGACGGGACGCGGCAGCGCCCACGCCCTCGCGGTAGAAGGTGTAGACGGCGGCGTAGCGGGTGGGCAGGTGGCCCGGGTGCATGTCCCAGCCCTGGTAGTAGGCGCGCGCGAGGGCACGGCGGGTGAGCCCGTGGTGCAGGCGCCAGGCGTCGTGGACCTGGTGGGCGGGGCCCACGGGCAGCACGTTGGTGGAGCCGTCGCAGACCCGTACGCCCGTGCCCGCGGCGGCCACCTGCATGACGGCTTTTGCGTGGTCGGCGGCGGGATGGTCACTGGCCTGGTAGGCGGGGCTGACTCCGACACAGGCGCTGTAGTCGAAGGTGCCGTAGTGGAGGCCCGTCGCGCGGCCACGGGCGGCGTCGATCATGCGTGCCACGGCGGCGGTGCCGTCGGCCGCGAGGATGGACTGGCTCGTCTCGATCTGGATCTCGAAGCCGAGGCGCCCCTCCGGCAGTCCGTGCGCCTCCTCGAATGCCTCCAGCAACCGGACGAAGGCGGTGACCTGTTCGGGGTACGTCACCTTCGGCAGCGTCAGCACGAGCCCGTCGGGGAGACCGCCGGCCCGCATGAGGCCGGTGAGGAAGACGTCCGTGGTGCGAATGCCGCGGTCACGCACCGCGGCCTCCATGCACTTCATCCGGATGCCCATGTAGGGCGCGGCGCTTCCGTCTGCGTATGCCTGGGCGACGAGCCGGGCCGCCCGCGCGGCGGCCTCGTCCTCCTCGGCGTCCGGCCGCGGCCCGTAGCCGTCCTCGAAGTCGATGCGCAGGTCCTCCACGGGCTCGCGCTCCAGCTTGGCGCGCACGCGGTCGTACACGGGCCCCGCCAGCTCCTGGGGGATGCCGAGGATCCCGGCGAGCGCGGCGGCGTCCGGAGCGTGCTCGTCGAGGGCGCGCAGCGCGCGGTCGCCCCAGTCGCGGACGGTCGTGGCGGTGAAGGTGTCGGCGGGGACGTAGACGGTGTGGACCGGCTGACGGGTGCCGGGGTCTCCCGGGTAGCGGCGGGCGAGTTCCGCGTCCACTTCCGCGAGGGAGGCGCTGATCCGTTCGCCGACCGCACCGGCCAGGCTCGACGCCACCTTCTCCTGCTGACCCATGACCGCACCCTCCAGGTGTTCTACATTTCCGCTTCCCGGAATCAATCATCCGCATAGTGAAGTTATAAGTCTCCGGCTCACGCGTCAATGGTGAGCGGAAACGGCCCGGGGCCGCGCGGTGGGAACCACCACGCGGCCCCGGGCCGCCGTACGGGCACTGCCTGCCGGGATCAGCCCTTGCGGGCCTTGACCTCGTCCGTCAGCTGCGGGACGACCTGGAAGAGGTCGCCGACGACGCCGTAGTCGACGAGGTCGAAGATGGGCGCCTCGGCGTCCTTGTTGATCGCGACGATCGTCTTCGAGGTCTGCATACCGGCGCGGTGCTGGATCGCGCCCGAGATGCCGGAGGCGATGTACAGCTGCGGCGAGACCGACTTGCCGGTCTGGCCGACCTGGTTGGTGTGCGGGTACCAGCCGGCGTCGACGGCGGCGCGGGAGGCGCCGACCGCCGCACCGAGGGAGTCGGCGAGCGACTCGATGATCGCGAAGTTCTCCGTGCCGTTGACGCCGCGGCCCCCGGAGACGACGATCGCGGCCTCGGTCAGCTCCGGACGGCCGGTGGACTCACGCGGGGTGCGCGAGAGGACCTTCGTGCCGGTGGCCTGGTCGGAGAACGAGACGGCGAGGGCCTCGACGGCGCCCGCGGCCGGGGCGGCCTCCACGGCGGCCGAGTTCGGTTTGACCGTGATGACCGGGGTGCCCTTGGAGACGCGGGACTTGGTGGTGTACGAAGCGGCGAACGCGGACTGGGTCGCGACCGGGCCCTCGTCACCGGCCTCCAGGTCGACGGCGTCGGTGATGATCCCCGAGCCGATGCGGAGCGCGAGACGGGCCGCGACCTCCTTGGCCTCCGCGGAGGAGGGCAGCAGCACGGCGGCCGGCGACACGGCGTCGTAGGCGGCCTGGAGCGCGTCCACCTTGGGTACGACGAGGTAGTCGGCGAACTCCGGGGCGTCGGCGGTCAGGACCTTGACCGCGCCGTGCTCGGCGAGCGCGGCGGCGGTGTCGGCCGCCCCGTTGCCGAGGGCGACGGCGACGGGCTCGCCGATGCGGCGGGCGAGCGTCAGCAGCTCCAGGGTGGGCTTGCGGACGGCACCGTCCACGTGGTCGACATAGACGAGTACTTCAGCCATGGGACTTCAATCTCCTGCGTGCGAGGGAGGGCGGGCGGTGGAGGAGCGGCCGGGGCTCAGATGAACTTCTGGCCCACGAGGAACTCGGCCAGCTGCTTGCCGCCCTCGCCCTCGTCCTTGACGATCGTGCCCGCCGTGCGGGCCGGGCGCTCGGCCGCGGAGTCGACCGCGGTCCAGGAGCCGCCGAGACCGACCTCGTCCGCCTCGATCTCCAGGTCCTCGAGGTCCAGCGACTCGACCGGCTTCTTCTTGGCCGCCATGATGCCCTTGAAGGACGGGTAGCGGGCCTCGCCCGACTGGTCGGTCACCGAGACGACGGCCGGGAGGGATGCCTCGAGCTGCTCGCTCGCGGCGTCGCCGTCACGGCGGCCCTTGACCGTGCCGCCCTCGACGGAGACCTCGGACAGGAGCGTGACCTGCGGGACGCCGAGGCGCTCCGCGAGCAGTGCCGGGAGGACACCCATGGTGCCGTCCGTGGACGCCATACCGCAGATGACCAGGTCGTACCCGGTCTTCTCGACGGCCTTGGCCAGCACCAGGGAGGTACCGATGACGTCGGTGCCGTGCAGGTCGTCGTCCTCGACGTGGACGGCCTTGTCCGCGCCCATCGACAGCGCCTTGCGCAGCGCGTCCTTGGCGTCCTCCGGGCCCACCGTCAGCACGGTGATCTCAGCGTCGTCCGCCTCGTCGGCGATCTGCAGCGCCTGCTCGACCGCGTACTCGTCGAGCTCCGACAGCAGACCGTCGACGTCGTCACGGTCCAGCGTCAGGTCATCGGCGAAGTGCCGGTCGCCGGTGGCGTCGGGTACGTACTTCACACAGACAACGATCCTCAAGCTCACGCCGGCTCTCCTACTGCATCGTCATTTCTGGGCTGCCTTGTTGCACGCAGCATAGGCGCCTTATGGGGCGGTTTCCGGTCGGGGGGACCGGGGCTCCGAAGGAAATATTACTCGTCAGTACACCCAGTGTTATGCCCATAAGCAAGCGCTTGGAACTGTGACCTTGCCAACGCGGTCGGCCCTGCTCCGCCCGCCTGCCGTCAGTCTCGCAGAGCGGTGAACCCGCCCTGGTGGTAGACCAGGGGCCGGCCACCGCCCGAGGGGTCCCCGGCCTCGACCTCGGCGATCACGATCCGGTGGTCCCCGGCCGGGATCCGGGCCACCACCCGGCAGACCATCCAGGCCACTACCCCGCCGAGCACGGGCACCCCGCGGGGGCCGTCGCGCCAGTCGGTGGCCGGGCCGAACCGGTCGGTCCGCGTGCCGTCGCCACCGGGCGTACGGGAATGCGCAGGACGGTCCCGCAGGGGCAGCAGAGTTCGGGGTGCGGCCACTGGTCGCGCCGGCCGCAGGAGTGGCAGCGCACGCTGACCCAGTCGTCGTTCCAGGTGCGGTGCGTGATCGGTTCGGCCGGGGCGCCGCGCATCAGGGGCGGTGCGGTGGGGGAGCCGCACGGGCAGGGGTAGACCGGGGTGGTGAAGGCGTGGTCCCGGCGGCAGGCCGGGCAGCGCACCGGTACGGACTCCACGTGCTCCCCCTCCCGCGCCACCGCCGCGGCGACTGCGGCGTGTGTCCCCATCGTCCACCAGGAGCGACCGCCCGGCAGTCGATCGGTGTACTTCGTCCTCCCGCCCGCCTCCTCGTCCTCTCCTGGCCTCTCTTGACGGCCGTCCGGGCTCACCTTAGATTGTTCCGTATAGCAGAACAAAACTTCCGTAATACGGAATTGGTGCTCTCAGGTGGCGCGACAGAGCCCGAATCCACCACACGTCCGAGCAGGAGCACTCAATGCCTCGTATGACCGCTGCCCGAGCGGCAGTTGAGATCCTCAAGCGCGAAGGCGTCAGCAACGCGTTCGGTGTGCCGGGTGCGGCGATCAACCCGTTCTACGCGGCCCTCAAGGCCGCCGGCGGGGTGCACCACACCCTCGCCCGCCACGTCGAGGGCGCCTCCCACATGGCCGAGGGCTACACCCGCGCCGCCGCCGGCAACATCGGTGTCTGCATCGGCACGTCGGGGCCGGCCGGCACCGACATGATCACCGGTCTCTACAGCGCCATCGCCGACTCCGTGCCGATCCTCTGCATCACCGGCCAGGCGCCGACGGCCGTGCTCCACAAGGAGGACTTCCAGGCCGTCGACATCGCCTCCATCGCCGCACCGGTGACCAAGGCCGCGACGACCGTGCTGGAGGCGGCTCAGGTCCCGGGCGTCTTCCAGCAGGCCTTCCACCTGATGCGCACCGGCCGCCCCGGCCCCGTCCTCATCGACCTGCCGATCGACGTGCAGCTCACCGAGATCGAGTTCGACCCCGACCTGTACGAGCCGCTGCCGGTGCACAAGCCCGCGGCGACCCGCAGGCAGATCGAGCGGGCCGTCGAGATGCTCAACGCCTCCGAGCGGCCCCTCCTCGTCGCGGGCGGCGGCATCATCAACGCCGACGCCTCCGCGCTTCTCGTGGAGTTCGCCGAGCTGACCGGTGTCCCGGTCGTGCCGACGCTGATGGGCTGGGGCATCCTGCCCGACGACCACGAGCTGAACGCCGGCATGGTCGGCCTGCAGACCTCCCACCGCTACGGCAACGCGAACTTCCTGGAGTCCGACTTCGTCCTCGGCATCGGCAACCGCTGGGCCAACCGCCACACCGGCAGGCTGGACGTCTACACCGAGGGCCGCACCTTCGTCCACGTCGACATCGAGCCCACCCAGCTGGGCAAGATCTTCGCCCCCGACCTCGGGATCGCCTCCGACGCGAAGGCCGCCCTGGAGCTCTTCGTCGAGGTGGCGCGGGAGCTGAAGGCCGCGGGCGAGCTGAAGGACCGCTCGCGGTGGGCGGCGTCCACCCAGGAGCGCCGTGCCACCCTGCAGCGCCGCACGCACTTCGACAACGTGCCGCTGAAGCCCCAGCGGGTGTACGAGGAGATGAACCGGGCGTTCGGCCCGGAGACCCGCTACGTCACCACCATCGGCCTGTCCCAGATCGCCGGCGCGCAGATGCTGCACGTCTACCGGCCGCGCCACTGGATCAACTGCGGCCAGGCCGGACCGCTCGGCTGGACGATCCCCGCCGCGCTGGGCGTCGCCACGGCCGACCCGGAGGGCTCCGTCGTCGCCCTCTCCGGCGACTACGACTTCCAGTTCATGCTGGAGGAGCTCGCCGTCGGCGCGCAGCACCGCATCCCGTACGTCCACGTGCTGGTGAACAACTCCTACCTGGGGCTCATCCGGCAGGCGCAGCGCAACTTCGACATCGACTTCCAGGTCAACCTGGAGTTCGAGAACCTCAACTCGCCGGAGCTGGGCGTCTACGGCGTGGACCACGTCAAGGTCGTCGAGGGGCTGGGCTGCAAGGCGATCCGCGTCACCGAGCCCGACCAGCTGCTGCCGGCCTTCGAGGAGGCCAAGAAGCTGGCGGCCGAGTTCCGTGTGCCGGTGGTCGTCGAGGCGATCCTGGAGCGGGTCACCAACATCTCGATGAGCGGGTCCGACATCGCCTCGGTCAACGAGTTCGAGGACGTGGCCTCGGAGCCCGGCCACGCGCCGACGGCGATCCGCCCGTTGACGGTGTCCTGAACCGAGCGGCGCCGGCCTCCACGACCCGTGCGGTCGTGGGGGCCGCCGTCGTGTCCGGGGGCGGCCCGTCGCGCCGCCGCCCGGTCACGCGCACGCGCTGGGACACCGGCCGGCCACGCGCTACGGGCCGCCTGCCGCCCGGGGGCGCCTCGCGTGGTGTCCCAAGGCCCGTGCGGCGGCCCCGCACCACCGGCCGTGGCCGGATCGCACCCTACCCGCACGGACCGGGGGCCGCGGATCCTTGTCCCATGGGGGACACCGGGAGCACCTCACCCCGTCCGGACCGGTCCGGCGGCGACACCTTCCAGATGTTCTTCGAAGGCGCCACCGCGCCACGGCCGCCCGCTCCGCCCGAGTGCCCGGTCTGCGAGAAGCCGCAGGACCGGTACGCCACGGCGTACACCGGCCACTTCGTGCTGCTCGAACCCCGGGTCGTCGTCCCCGCCCACACCGTCCCCCCGCGGCGCCGGTGGATCGTCACCTCGACGGGGATCGCCGTGAACCTCTGGGACGCCGAGCCGCTCCCCGGCGCCACGTGCCGCATCCCGCACCGCATCGTCTGCCCCTGGCTCGAGCCGGAGGACCACTGGCCGTGGATCACGGCGCGCCGGCAGTACAACAGGCGGCGTGCGCAGCGCCTGTTCGACCTGCCGGAGGAGGGGGTGCCGGACACCGGGTGATCCGGCGGTCGTGGCCGGCGGGGGGACCGGGCAAGGGGCGACGCGCAGGGGTGACGTGGGTCCGTGAGGCGGAGGGCGGGCACGGAGGAGCCCGGCGGGGCGGAGACCGGCCGGATCCGACGGACCGGGCGCGCGACGACTCGGACGCGGAAGACCCGACGACACGGACGCGGAACAGGGGTGGGGGGGGGGGGGGCGGCGCCGGGGCCGCGCCCCCCGCCACCCCAGCCAGGTGGACGCCCGCCCCCGCCCCG
>NZ_JBEXWB010000218.1:0-10889 GCF_040629645.1 Streptomyces sp. NPDC005899
GCCCGGGTATCGGGTGCGCTCACCGGGCCGGTGCGGGGCGCAGGGCGGGACGGTGCGCACGGTCGGGCCGGGCAGGACGCGTCCGGTACGAGGGGGCGGCGGGCGCGCCTCCCTGAGCGGCGGGCGGCGGCCCCCACCGAGAGGATGCGCCGGCGGTCCGCCGTCCGTCACCTCAGTGCACGGCCGGCACGGTGACACCCTCCGCGACGACCGGGTACGGCCCCGGCAGGATCACCAGCAGGGGCTGCCGTCGTCCTGGCGCCACCTCACGTCCGTCACGGACATGGGCATGGTGAAGTAGCTGCCCTGGCCCCTGCCGACACAAGCCGTGTACGAGGGCCCCTCGGCCCCGTCCTGGACGACGACGTACGTCATCGTGACGTCCCGGGACGTGTTGTTGTAGAAGATGCTGCCGCGAGCACTGCCGGACCACTCCGCGTCGGTCGCCAGCGACGGAGGGATGTCCGTGTCGCCGTACCACCAGTCGGGCCAGACACAGAACTGTCCGACCGGGCAGTTACCGGGAGCCCACGCCGAGGCGCTGGGCGCGGATGCCATGACCCCGAGGAAGGCCGCGGGGATCGCTGCGAGGGTGATGGCCCGTAACCGCATGAGGGGAAACCGCATGGGGGAACTCCGTTCGCGAGAAGTCCCACGGACGTTAACAGCGGGGAAGTTGAAAGATCAAGCGTTAGGGATCCGCCCTCCCGTCGCGCCCTGGACGCCCACCGACGGCCGTCCGGGGCAGGGAAGTTGAGGCCGGTCCCCGACCGGAAGCGGTTAGCCGGGTGGACGGCGTGCGGTACGAGGCGCACTGCTCGCGTCCTGCGCGGCCCACAGGGTGCGTCGCCCTTCGCGCCCCGTCCCGTACGGCCCACAGGGTGCGTCGCCCTTCGCGCCCCGTCCCGTACGGCCCACAGGCACGATCCGCCTCGCCGGACCGGGCGCCGTCACCGGCCGAGGGCCGCCCATGGCCGCTCAGCCACCTTCCGGGTCCCGGCGGAACCCGACCCGCGACCCTCGTCCGGCGGCCCGTCACCGACGGCCGGCGTCCTTGCTCAGCGCTCGCCCGCGAGATCGACCTCTTCCCGGTGCACCGGCGCCGTGTCGGCCACCCCCGTACCACCACGCCACGGGCGGGCGACGGGGGCCGACACGCCGCGCCACCAGGCGTCCGAGGGGAGTTCCCCGGACGGTTCGAACGGCTCACCCGGCCGGGGAAACGCCACCGCCTGCCCGGCCTCCTCGGCGGCGTCCCTCATCCACTCGCCCGGTTCGGCCCACGGATGCGGCGCGAGGTTGAAGGTGCCCCAGTGGATCGGCAGCAGGGCACCGGCCGACCGGCCGCCCTGGAGGTCGAGATGCGCGCGCATCCCCTCGGCGGGCGTCATGTGGATGTCGGGCCAGTACTCCGAGTAGGCACCGACCTGGATCATCGTCGCGTCGAACGGCCCGTGTTCCGCCCCGATCCCCTGGAAGCCCGAGAAGTATCCCGTGTCCCCGCTGTGGTACACGCGGTGCGCGGGGCCGGCCACGACCCACGAGGCCCAGAGGGTGTGCTGCTGATTGCGCAGCCCCCGGCCGCAGAAGTGGCGGGCGGGGGTGGCGGTCAGGCTGATGTCTGCGACCTGTGCGGTCTCGTTCCAGTCGAGCTCGTGGATCCGGTCCGGCGAGACCCCCCACGCCTCCAGGTGCGCACCCACTCCGAGTGGTACCGCGAAGACGGTATCCGTCCTGGCCAGCGCCTTGATCGTGGGCAGGTCGAGGTGGTCGTAGTGGTCGTGCGAGATCACCACGACGTCGACGGACCCCAGCGCGGCCGACGGCAGGGGTGCCGGGTGCAGCCTCTTGGGCCCGGCGAAGGCGAACGGCGAGCAGCGCTCCCCCCAGACCGGATCGAACAGGACCCGGCTGCCGTCGATCTCGGCGAGCACGGTGGAGTGGCCCATCCATGTCAACCGCAGGCCGGACACGGGCGGTCGGGCCAGGTCGGCGAGTGTGGTGGCGTGGACGGGTACCGTGCCGGTCGGCGACCTGCGGGCCCGTTCCTCCCTGCGGAAGTAGACCTGGGCGAATTCGAGCAGGGAACCGGAGGGCCTGGTGCGCGCGCCCTCCGGGTTCTGGAACACCCCGTCGGCGAAGTTGGGCGAGCGGCGGATGCGCTCCATCCGCGCGCCGCCCGGGTCCGCGCCGAAGGCGTCGGGCCGCAGCGCGCGGAGCCGGTCGCGGAGCGAGGGATGGTTGTCGGCGCCGGTCACAAACGTCTCCTGAGCATGGGGGTCTCGTCTCATTATGGGCGGGAGGGCCGGCTCAGGCGCGGGCCTGGCCGTACACGTGCTCGATGCGCAGGGTGAGGACGACTCTGCGGTCCTCGACCATCACCCGCCGGTAGTCGTCCCAGTCCGGGTGTTCGCCCCGCACGTCCCGGTAGAGGTCGATCAGCCGTTCGACCGTCGCGTCGTGGGGATCGGCCGCGGGCGGGGTCAGTTCGGCCGTCGCGTCGACGGCGGTCCAGGCCCAGCGGTCGTCGCTGGTGACGTGGTAACCGGCACGTGGGTCCCTGCGGAGGTTGCGGGTCTTCGCCCGGTCCTCGGTGACGGACACGCGGATGACCCCCTCGTCGGGGTAGTAGGCGTGGGTCACGTTGGACAGCTGCGGCCTGCCGTCCCGCTTCAGGGTGACCAGCACCCCGCCGTCGTGGGCGCCGAGGAGCCGCAGCAGCGCTCGGTCACCGGATTCGTTGTCGGTCATGCCGACTCAACGTGCGTGCGGGCCGCAGGATTCCGCGTGCGGCGGGGCACCCGGTCGCAGTCGCCCGGGGCCGCCCCGCGGAGTGTGTGCCTCCGCCCGCCGGGGCGGCTTCCGGCGGGTGGCCGGGGACCGGTGGGCGGGCCGGCGCATTGGTTAGGGTGGATCCCGTGGCGAGAGTACGGCTGGGCGTGGCGGAGCGGCGCGATGAGCTCCTGCGCGCTGCCGTCGAGCAGATCGAGGTACGCGGGGTCTCGGCGGTGCGGATCGCCGACGTGGCCTCCGTCCTCGGAGTGAGCAACGCGCTCGTGCTCTACCACTTCTCCTCCAAGGAGAAGCTCGTGGCCGCCGCCTTCGCCTACGCCGCCGAGGCCGATCTGGCGCATCTGCGCAAGCTGCTGAGCCGCCGCACCACGGCGGTGCGGCGGCTCAGGGCCGCTGTCCGCTGGTACGCCCCCAGCGGACAGGCCAAGGGCTGGCGGTTGTGGATCGAGGGCTGGGCGGTGTCCCTGCGCGACCCGGCGCTTCGCGAGGTCGCCGGTGATCTCGACCAGCAGTGGAAGGCCGAGCTGGCCGAGGTGATCGAGGAGGGTGCCGCGGCCGGCGAGTTCCACTGCGACGACCCGGTGTCCGTGGCCTGGCGGCTGACCGCGCTCCTGGACGGCCTGGCCGTCCAGATGACGTCCTACGGCGGAACGCTCTCCCAGGCGACGATGGTGCGGTGGACCGAGGAGGCGCTCGCCCGCGAACTCGGGCTGGAGCATGTGGTTCCGACCGTCTGAGCGCCCGCCGCGGCGACCGGGACGACGGGGGCACCGTACCGCCCCGGAGCGGCATTCGACCGTGCCCGACGGCCCTTCCCTGTCAGGTCTGGCGTAGTGGGGCGTAGGCGGCTCCGTCGAGTCCGAAGGTCCACGCGACGCCCTCCTTCGCGGTCCGGATCCTGGGTGGGACCCGTAGCCAGTAGGTGCGGTGGGTCCCGTCGGGTTCGGGGGTCGAGTTGACGACCTCGACCATCGTCACGTCCTCGTCGCCCTGCAGCGCGATCCGCCACAGCACACCGGTCTCGTCGCGGTGGACGGGCTCCGCGCCCGATTCGGCGAGGTAGCGGTCGTAGCCGTAGGACTCCAGCATCACGCGGCGCAGCTCCGCGTTCTCCTCGGCGCGGATCCGCTCAGGGGTCAGACTCGGCAGGCCGTCGAGGAACTCCGGCGGGACGGGCATGCCCCGCCAGGCGTGCAGGGCGAAGCCGTCACGGTAGGCGAGGGCCGGGCCGTCGGCGCGGTCGAGCCGGCCCGCCTCGTCGCGGTGGAGGGCCACGGGCCGTTCGCTGATCACCACGGCGTGCTCGTAGGGCCACCACCATCCCGCGTTCCTCGCCACCTGGGCCAGCCCCGTCAGCCGTTCGCCCCGGCCGTCGAAGGCGGCGAGCCAGGCCGCGTCGTGCTGGCCGAGGACCGCGTCGAGCAGCACGAGGCGCACCGCCGACTCGTCCTCGGGCACGGTGGCGAGTTCCGCGACGACGCCCGTCCGTATCCGGTCGGCCAGTGCGGCCGTGGTGTCCCAGAGCTGGGCGCCGGTGGCCGACCACAGGGTGGACCAGCCGGCCGGACCCAGCTCGTCGTACACGCGGCGGCGCTCCCGCGCCCAGGGGCGGGTGCGGACGTCCTCGCGCACCGAACGCCCCGCGCCGGCCAGCTTCTCCACCACCTCGACCGCGGCCTTGGGCGAGTCCGCCCAGAGGACGCGCTCGGGTTCGGGGAGTCCCGCACCGCGATAGGCGAGCCGCACCCCTTCCTCGGCGGCGCTCCTGTCGCTCGCTCCCGTCGCCGCCGCCACGGCCCGCCAGGTGTTCACGTACTGCATCGGTCTTCCCGTCCCCTGTTCCCGTGTCCGTCCGTCCGCGCGTCGCCGTGCCGTCACGTCGCCGCCGAAGTCGCCCCGCCGTCCAGGCGTGGCGTCGCCGCTCACCGCGGCACCGCTCACCGCCGGACTCAGTCCGCGACGACGCGCACCGCGCCCGGGGCGTACTCCCGCTGGCGCACCACGCGGAACCAGCCCTTCGGCAGCGCGATCGCGGCATGTTCCTCGTGCACCACCCGCCCGCCTTCGGGCAGATGGAGCAGCATCGGATCGAACGGCCCCGCCTCACGCATGAGGCGTCCCGGCCCCCGCACGGCGTGCGCGTGGCCGGTGACCTCCCCCAGAGCCAGGACCAGCCGCCCCCGCCCGTCGCGCGGTTCGCCCGGCGCGTCGAGGAAGCGCGCGGGCACCTCCGACTCGTCCAGCGCCACGATCAGCACATCGCCCTGCCGGTACACAGACGTCTCCCCTCCGTGCCGGCACCCCCTGTGACGGCCACGGACAAGACGCTATGCCGAGGGTCTGACAACCGGTCACGCCCGGCGCCCGGGGCCGCCGTCGTGGTTGTCAGTGCCGCTTGATAGACCTTGCCGACATCAACCGTCCTCAGTATCAGGAGCTCAGTGCCATGTCCGGTGTGGAACATCTGCACGAGTTGCTCGGCCTTCCGGTGGTCGATTTCCAGCAGGAGGCCGACGGGTCCGGCCGCCCGGCGGCCGGTGCCGCGGCCTGGCGCGTCAGCGTCGATCCCTACGGCTCCGAGGGGTACGGGAGCTGGGAGGAGGCGTTCGCCGAGTTCCTCGACACGGTCGACCCGTCCGGGGTCAGGGCCCTGGTCATCGGTCAGTGGGGCGAGGTGTACGAGGAGGACTCCTCCACTCCCATAGGTCTGGTCGTCGCGGCCGCCGGCCGTCTCACCTCTCTGGAGGCGGTCTTCGTCGGGGACCTCGTGATGGAGGAGGCCGAGATCTCGTGGATCGAGCAGTCGGACGTCACACCGCTGCTGACCGCCTATCCGCGCCTGACGAGCCTCGGTGTCCGGGGCGGTACGGACCTGGTCTTCCCGCCGACCCGGCACTCGTCCCTGCGGGCGCTCTCCATCGAGACCGGCGGTCTGCCGGCCGGGGTGGTGCGCGGTGTCCTGGACAGCGAGCTCCCCGCCCTGGAGCACCTCGACCTCTGGCTGGGTGTCTCGGCCTACGGCGGTGACGCGACCCTGCCGGATCTGGCTCCGCTCCTCGGCGGCTCCCGCTTCCCCCGCCTGCGCCACCTGGGCCTGCGCAACAGCGAGCTGCAGAACGAGATCGCGGCCGCGATCGGTTCCGCGCCGGTCGTCGCGCAGCTCCGTACCCTCGACCTGTCCTTCGGCACCCTCGGTGACGAGGGGGCGGCGGCCCTGCTGGAGGGCCAGCCGCTCACCCACCTCACCGCGCTCGACCTGCGCCACCACTTCCTGACCGAGCCCATGGAGCGCCGGATCACGGAGGCCCTGGAACCGCACGGCGTACGGGTCGACCTGTCCGAGCGCTGTACGCCGTGGGAGGACGACGGTGCCGAGGGACGCTACACCGCGGTCGCGGAGTGATGCGGTCGTGACCGGTATCGGTGGCGTGCGCGATCGGGACGGGGTGCGCGTCGATCCCGGCGAGGCGGACGACCGGGACATCGAGCACCAGGGGACCCGCCATGTTGTCGTCGGCGGGTAGCGGGCCGCCGCTCGCGGTCGTCGGCATCCCCGGCAACCGCAGGGTGGCCCTGTTCCAGGAGGCGGTGCGCGCGGCCGGGCTGCCGCCCGCGCGCGTGGTCCCCTGGGCCCAGGTCCTGCGGGGGGAGGCCGCGTTCCTCGCCGGCGAGCGGGTCCGTGTCGATTCACCCGGTGAGGACGCCGAGGTGGAGCTGCTGCTGCGGGGAGTCGCCGACCCGGCCAGGGTGGAGGGCACCGCCCTCTGGTATGACCGGTTCACCTCGGCCGTACGGGACGTGGGCCGGGCGGCGGCCGCGGCCGGGGCGGTCCTGCTGGACGACCCGGACGACATCGCGGTGCTCTTCGACAAGCGGCTCTGCCACGGTGCCATGGACGCCGCCGGGGTGCCCGTGCCGGATTCGCCCACCTCCGGGCCGGCCGCGGCACCCGTCCGGGACTGGACGGACGTACGGGGGCTGATGGCCGGGCACCGTATGCCGAGAGCCTTCGTGAAGCTCGCCCACGGCTCCTCCGCCTCCGGAGTGCTCGCCGTGGAGACGGCGGGGCCCGGCCGGGCACGGGCGACGACGTCAGTCGAGCGCGACGGGTCGGGCCGGCTCTTCAACTCGCTGCGCGTCCGCACCTACCGGACCGAGCGGGAAGTGGCGGAGATCATCGACGCGCTCGCACCCGACGGCCTGCACGTCGAGCGGTGGCTGCCGAAGGCCTCCGTACCGGGCGGCCGGGTGGCCGATCTCCGGGTCGTGGTGATCGCGGGCCGGGCGACCCACGCGGTCGTACGGACGAGCCGCTCCCCCATGACCAACCTGCACCTGGGCGGCACCCGGGGCGATCTGCGGCAGGTCAGGGCAGCCGTGGAGGCGGGGGGCGGCAGCTGGCGCGAGGTCCTGGCCGTGTGCGAGCGGGCTGCCGCCTGCTTCCCGGGCACCTTGTGCGTGGCTGTGGACCTGCTGCCCTCGACCGGCTGGCGGCGCTTCGCCGTGGGCGAGGTCAACGCGTTCGGCGACCTGCTGCCGCGTCTGACCGGCCTGCCGGACACCGGCACGGAGGGCATGGACACCTACCGGGCGCAGGTCACCGCCGTGCTCGGTGGCAACCCCTTCGCCGACGGCCTGCCGAACGCACCGCTCCCGCCGGACGGCCGGCCCGAGCACGGCCCGGCGGCACCCCTCCCCGCAGCGGCCCGGCCCGGGGGACCTGTCCGCGTACCCCCGGCGACGTGCGACGCGGCGGAGAACGACCCGGCGAGAAGCGAGCGGGCGAGGAACGACCACCGAGCGAGGAACGACCGTGCCACCCCAGCCATCTGAGCACCCCGACGGCGTCACACACGCCGGCACCTTCGACATGAACGCGATCGTCGGCAGCCACGACCTGCTGCTGGTGACCCTGGACACCCTGCGGTACGACGTCGCGGTGGAGTTGGCCGAGTCCGGCCGCACACCCCACCTCGCCCGGCACCTGCCCGGCGGCGTCTGGGAGAGGAGGCACGCACCCGGCAGCTTCACCTACGCCTCCCACCAGGCGATGTTCGCCGGATTCCTGCCCACCCCGGCAGCGCCCGGACCACATCCGCGGCTCTTCGCCGCACGGTTCGCGGGCAGTGAGTCGACGGCGGACGGCACGTTCGTCCACGACGAACCCGACCTGCTCGCCGGCCTGGCGCGCGCGGGCTACCGCACGGTGTGCATCGGCGGCGTCGGCTTCTTCAACGGGTGCCCGCCGCTCGGCGCCGTACTGCCCGGCATGTTCCAGGAAAGCCACTGGGAACCCGGGTTCGGCGTCACCTCCCCCACCTCCTTCGAGAACCAGGTGGCGCGGGCGGAGCAGGTCGTGGCCGAACTCCCCCGCGACGAGCGACTGTTCCTCTTCGTCAACGTGTCGGCCCTGCACCAGCCCAACTGGTTCCACCTGGCGGGCGCCTCAGCGGAGGCCGGTGACTCCAGAGCCACGCACGCCGCGGCCCTGGAGTACGTCGACCGGCACATCGGCCGCCTCTTCGCCGCCGCGAGCAGCCGCCGCAGCTGCTTCGCCATCGTCTGCTCCGACCACGGGACGGCGTACGGCGAGGACGGCTACACCGGTCACCGGATCGGTCACGAAGCCGTCTGGACCGTGCCCTACGCCCATTTCATCCTCGATCCGGAGGCAGACCGATGACGGGCACCACCAGCACCACGACGGGCACCGGCACCGCGTCCGTCCCGCCGGGCACCACCGGCACCACGGCAACCGCCACGACCCTCTCCCCCGGCGTCCGCCCCTACCGGAGTTACGTCTACGCCTACCCGCACAAGACCGCCTACCGTCCGCTCGACAGGCACCCGGGCGGGCGGCCGGCGCTGCGCGGCCTCTGGGCGGGCGAGCGCAAGGACGCCCTCTCCCTCTACCTGCACATACCGTTCTGCGAGGTCCGCTGCGGCTTCTGCAACCTGTTCACCCGCATCGGCGCTCCCGACGAGCTGACCACGCGCTACCTCGACGCGCTGGACCGGCAGGCCACGGCCGTCCGGGACGCCCTCGGGGACGAGGAGGGGGTGCGGTTCGCCGCGGCCGCCTTCGGCGGCGGCACCCCCACCTTCCTCACGGCCGGCGAGCTGGAGCGCCTCTGCGACATCGCGGAGAAGCGGATGGGCGCCGACCTGCGGTCGGTGCCCCTGTCGGTCGAGACCTCGCCGTCCACCGCGACGGCGGACCGGCTGGCGGTACTCGCCGATCGCGGCACCACACGGATCAGCATCGGTGTGCAGAGCTTCGTCGCGGCCGAGGCCCGGGCAGCGGTCCGCCCGCAGCAGAGGTCCGAGGTGGAGGCGGCTCTGGGCCGGATCCGCGACACCCGGATACCGGTGCTCAACATCGACCTGATCTACGGCATCGAGGGGCAGACGGAGGAGAGCTGGCACACCTCGCTGGACGCCGCTCTCGCCTGGAGCCCCGAGGAGCTGTACCTCTACCCGCTGTACGTGCGCCCGCTGACCGGCCTGGGCCGGCTCGGCGCGGCAGGGGCGGCGGAGGCGAAGTCCGCCGACGCCACGGCCGACGCCCCGCCGAGTGCCGCGGACGCCGCCTGGGACGAACAGCGGCTGCGGCTGTACCGCGCGGGCCGCGATCACCTGCTGGCCCGGGGCTACGAGCAGGTGTCGATGCGGATGTTCCGCCGCGGGGGCGCGCCGCAGGCCGGGCCCGGCGACCACGCGTGCCAGACCGACGGAATGATCGGCCTGGGCTGCGGGGCCCGTTCGTACACCTCCTCGCTGCACTACTCCTTCGACTACGCCGTGGAGATGCGGGAGATACGGGGCATCATCGACCGCTTCACCGCGACGGACGACTTCTCCCGCGCGGAGGTCGGCAGGTACGTCGACGAGGACGAGGCGCGCAGGCGCCATCTCCTGCAGTCCCTGCTCCAGGCGGAAGGTCTGCGGACCACCGGTTACCGCGAGAGGTTCGGGTCCGACCCCCGCACCGACTTCCCCGCCGAACTGGGGATGTTCGCCGAGCGCGGCTGGCTGGACACGGCCGCGGGCCCCGGTCTGCTGCGGCTCTCACCCGAGGGCCTGGCCCATTCCGACGCGCTGGGGCCGGAGCTGTTCTCCCCGGCGGTACGGGCCGCCATGGCCGCGTACGAACAGAAGTGAGCCGGCCGATGGGTGAGGAGTGACCGTGGACCTGACGATCCTCTACCGCGGGCCGCTGGCCTCGTGCGACTACGACTGTCCGTACTGCCCGTTCGCCAAGCGGCGCGACAGCAAGGAGCAACTCCGGGCCGATCGCGCGGCCCTCGAACGCTTCACTGCGTGGGCCGCCGGGCAGACCGGGATCCGGCTGTCGGTGCTGTTCACTCCGTGGGGTGAGGCACTGGTCCGCTCCTGGTACCGCAGGGCCGTCGTCGAGCTGTCGCGCCTGCCGCACGTGGGCCGGGTCGCCGTCCAGACCAATCTCGGCGGCCGCACCGGCTGGCTCGCGGACGCCGATCGGGACAAGGTCGCCCTCTGGTGCACGTACCACCCGGGCCAGACGCCTTACGAGCGGTTCCTGGGCGCGTGCCGGGAGCTGTCGGCTCTCGGGGTGCGCCACAGTGTCGGTGTCGTCGGCCTGGACGAGCACCTCGACGAGGCCCGGCGGTTGCGCGCGGCGCTGCCGGCCCAGGTGTACCTGTGGGTCAACGCCGCGGAGGGGCACACTTACACGGACGAGGAGGCGGACCGCTGGACCGCCCTCGACCCGCTGTTCCCGTACAGCAGGTTTCCGCACGCCTCGGCGGGGCTGCCCTGCCGGACCGGCGAGTCGGTCATCTCCGTGGACGGCGACGGCACGGTGCGCCGCTGCCATTTCGTCCGTGCCGAGCTGGGCAACCTCTACGACGGCAGCTATCGCCGTGCCCTCGGCCCCCGCGGCTGCCCGCTCCAGGTGTGCGACTGCCACATCGGCTACGTCCACCTGGAGACACTTCCGTTGTACGACGTCTTCGCGGGCGGCGTGCTGGAGCGGATACCGGCCGCGCTGCCCCTGGTGCCGGCCGCGCCGCCCCGGACGGAACCCGCACGGCCCGCGGGGGCCGGTCCGTGCCCGG
>NZ_JBEXWB010000219.1:0-10863 GCF_040629645.1 Streptomyces sp. NPDC005899
CCGCCCTCCGGGCCGCTCCATGTTCCTCACCGCGGGACCGTGCCGTGGCGCTCACGGGTGGGGGAGCCCGGGCGGCCCGGCTCCGACGCGCGGTCCCAGCCGGCGGCGGTCCGGAAGCGGCCCGCGTGCCCGGTCGAGGGCGGTGCCCCGGAAACGGGCCCCGCTCTCAGCCGGCGGTGGCCCGGAAACGGCGCCGGTACTCCGTCGGTGTCGTGTCGAGACGCCGGCGGAACGCGCGCACGAGTGTGTCCGTCGTGCCGAACCCGCAGTGGGAGACGATGCGTTCGAGAGTGGCGTCGGTCGACTCCAGCTGGTTCCGCGCCACTTCGACGCGGGCCGCCTCGACGTACGCACTCGGCGTCATGCCGAGTTCGGCCTTGAAGATGCGGGTTACCTGGCGTTCGCTTACGTGGGCGTGAGCGGCGAGGTCGGCAACGGTGAGACGGTCCCCGATGTTGCGCATGATGTGGTGGCGCAGGTCCTCGACGCGTCGCGTGGTGGAGACCGGTTCCAGGGGGACGCTGAACTGGCTCTGCCCGCTCGGCCGTTTCAGGTACATCACGAGCTGCCGGGCCACCCGCAGAGCGACGTCCTCGCCGAAGTCCTCGGCGACGAGCGCGAGCGACAGGTCCAGGCAGGCGCTGATGCCCGCACCGGTCCACACGTCGCCGTCGCGGATGAAGATCGGGTCGGCGTCCACCTCCACCGAGGGGTGCTCGGCGGCGAGCTGGGGCGCCGTCGACCAGTGGGTGGTGGCACGTCTGCCGTCGAGCAGGCCCGCGGCGGCGAGGAGATGGGCCCCCACGCAGACCGAGGTGATCCTGCGGGCGGCGCCGGCGAGGGCCTTCACCCGGCGGACCACCGCCTCGTCCGCGAGGGCGCGCACCTGGCCCCGGCCGACGACTTCGACGGAACCGGGCACCAGAAGGGTGTCGATCCTCCGGGCGGCCGCGTCGTCGAAGGTGATGTCGGGGAGGACGCGCACGCCGGCGGAGGTGGTGACGGGGTCCAGGGTCTCCGCGGCCAGGGCGACCCGGTAGTCCGCGGCGGCCCCGGTCTCGCGCCGGGTCAGGGAGAACACCTCGGGCGGCCCCGTGACGTCGAGCAGGTCGACACCGTCGAAGAGGACGATGACGACGAGTCTTTCGGCGGTGCTCACGAGGCCTCCGTGCGGTCGGCGCTCCTGGTGCGCATGTCCGGATCTGCATGTTAGACGACATTGCAGACACTCCGTTGCCGGCCGTAGCTTCGTGGAGGCGGCTCACCGAACGGGTGAGCCGCGCCGGCCGGCACACGGCCCGGCCCGGGTCCGTACCACGCGTGCGGACCCGTACCGGCGGGCCGGACCGGCACCCGCGACCGAGGTGGTACTGCGATGACTACGACAACTCTGCGTGAACTCAACGGCTTCGACGAGACGCCCGCCGCGCTGGCCGCCGCGACCCTCGTCCTCGTCGACTACCAGAACACCTACGTCGGGGGCGTCATGGAGCTGGAGGGCTGGCAGGCCGCGCTCCGTTCCGCCTCCGCCCTGCTGGAGCGGGCACGGGCGGCGGGCACGAGCGTCATCCACGTCGTCAACGACGGTGGACCGGGATCCGCGTACGACATCCGGGCGGACATCGGGCGGATCCACCCGAGCGTCGCGCCGGCCGACGGGGAGCCGGTCGTGATCAAGAAGGTGCCGAACGCCTTCGTCGACACCGACCTGGGCGAGCACGTCGACGCGGCGGGCCACACGGACGTCGTCATCGCGGGCTTCATGACACACATGTGCGTGACGTTCACCGCGGAGGGCGCCTTCCTGCGGGGGAACCGGCCCACCGTGGTCGCCGACGCGTGTGCGACGCGCTCTCTGCCTTCGGTGGGCGGGCTCCTGCCGGCCGGCCAGATCCACCAGGGCGCGCTCGCGACGATCAGTGACCTGTACGGAGTCGTCGTCCCGTCGGGGGAGTCCCTCAGGTGACCACCCGGGTGCGGCCTCCGGCACGCGGCAGGCGGAACGCGCCGACGCCGCCGTGCCGGCGGGCGCGCTCGCTTGCGGTCCGGGGGCGGGGACGGCAGGGTGCGGAGGTGTGCCCACCCTGCTGATCGTCCATCACACCCCCTCGCCCAACTGCCAGGCGCTGCTCGAAGCCGTCGTCGCCGGCGCGACGACGGACGGGATCGAAGGCGTGCGCGTCGTCCGGCGAGCCGCGCTCTCGGCGACGGCGTCCGACGTACTCGACGCCGACGGAATCCTGCTCGGCACCCCGGCGAACCTCGGTTACATGTCCGGTGCCCTCAAGCACTTCTTCGACCAGGTCTACTACCCGTGCCTGGACGAGACGCGCGGGCGGCCCTTCGGCTACTACGTGCACGGGGGAAACGACGTCACCGGTGCCGTGCGGGGCGTCGAGTCGATCACCACGGGCCTGGGATGGCGCCGTGCGGCCGATGTCGTGACCGTCACCGGCGAGCCGGGAAAGGCGGACGTCGAGGCCTGCTGGGAGCTGGGGGCGACGGTCGCCGCCGGCCTGATGGACTGACGGTGTGCCTCCGGCGGCGCCCCCTGACGGCGCGGGCCGGGGGTTCGCGCGGTGGCCCGCCCCACCGCCTCGGCGCGCGGCCCGGCCGGTGCTCCCGCCGCCCGCCCTCGCGGCGGTGTGATGCATGGGACCTGCGTATCGCTGGATTCTGTGGGAGGAGCGGGTCCTCCCGTGGACAGGCGGGAGTCGCCAGGTGCGGGTACGGGGCATGAGCGGCTGGATTCCGCGGACCCGGCGGATCGGGCGGAGCGCGGGACGAGGGCGGCCGGCGTTACCGGGGCCCATCGAGGCCCTCGGGCCCTTGCTGCCGACCACGTACGGAATCGACGAGCAGGTCGACTGGGCGGTGGCCGAAGCCCGCTGGGGTGCCCGCTTCCCGGCGGACTACAAGGCCTTCATGCGGGCCTACGGGGAGGGCTCGGTGGACGACGCGATCGTCGTCCACCGCCCGCTGCCCGTGGACGCCGGGGAGGGGGAACGGACGCCCGACGCCATGGCCGAGCGGACCGTCGCCGTACGGCAGGTGTGGAGGGCGGAGGCCGACGAGGTGTGGGCCGATCCCGCCGGCCCGGACCTGCTGCTCGACCCCGGTTCCCTGCTCGCCTGGGGGGCTACCGCCGAGGCCGCCGTCCTGTGCTGGCTGACGATGGACGAGGACCCCGACCGCTGGCCCGTGGTGGTCTGCGGAGACCGCTCCGCGCCCGCTTTCGCGCTGTACCGCTTCGGGATGGCCGAGTTCCTGCGCAGACTGCTGACCGGCGGCTTCGACATGTCACCGGTGACCGTGGACGGCACGGCGCGGACGCGCCCCCACACGTTCGTCAGCCGGGCCGTGCAGCGGGCCCGCCGTGGAGCCGGCCTCGACCCCTGGACGGGTGCGCCGATGGCCGGCTGAGCCGAAGCCACGGCAGGGCCGGGACCGTCGGGGCCAACCCCCGACGTGCCACCGGCCCGAGCCGGCCACCGGGTCATGACGTGCTCACGGGGCCCCGGCTCCGGCGGCCGGGGCCCCGGGCTCAATGACGCCTCCAGGTGAGCTTGCCGCCGCCCACCCACCGCACGACGGCCGGGTCGTCGAGGTCGTGGACGGTGATACCGGCGGCCGAAGCGGCGAGCAGCACGTCCGTCATCGAGGCCGCCCCGCCGACGACCTCGCCGTCGATCTCGACGATGCGGAAGGGCGGGTCCCCGGGCTGGACGGGCAGGACGGTGATCCGTGGCTTCGAGAGGTCGGGGTTCACGCTTTCGGTCATACGGAGACGCGTTCCACGCGACGACCCTCGGTATGCCCACACTTGAGGCAACTGAGTCGTATGCCCGATTTAGGTTCTTTCTTGAGTTAATACCTTAATTTCCATACGGGTGTTGTCGAGGGCCTCGCTGTCGCCGCGCGGCGCAAATCGCCCTTATCGGGCGCCGTGACCAGCGTCACCCCACGCGTCCGGGACGCTGTCACGCCCCACCCGGTTCCCTTGCGCCCCAGAGAAGTTGAGAGTGGCGTGTGGGGTCGGTTACATGAATGCGCATGAATTGATCTTGCCTGTGAATTGTGATCACGAATTCGGGGCTTGTTCCTTTCGGCATTTCTCGCCTACGGTCACCATCACTCCGGATGGAACGCCGAATCCTGCCGCCGTCCGGGAACCCGACCACATCTCGTACGGCAGGAGCGGGGGACCCAGGTAAGCGCCGATCCGGTATCCGGAACGGCTCGGGGTGAAGTCGCATTCGCATGCGGCCGGGCATCTCCAGCCCGAACCCGACAGCTCACTTCGCAGGCGACGGAGAGGAATTCAGCATGCCCGCAAAGTCCAAGCACCGTCGTTCCAGGGCCAGTTCGCTCACCCGCGGCATCATCGCCGTGAGCACGGGTGGGGCCGCCCTCGCCCTCCCCGTGATCGGCGCGACCGGAGCGTCCGCCGCACCGGCGCACCCGGTGGCCGTGGAAAAGGCGACGACGTCGACTTCCGTGTCCGGCAAGGAAATTGCCGCACACAAGTCCGCACCCGTCACCTATTCCGTGATCTTGGGTGATTCCCTTTCCAAGATCGCCCGTGACCATTCCGTGAGCGGTGGCTGGCAGGAGCTGTACAACGGCAACCGAAAGGCTGTCGGCGGTAACCCGGACCTGATTCACCCCGGCCTGAAGCTGACCATCGGCGCCAAGTCCTCCGGTAATGCGGCGGACGCCGCGGGTAAGGACGGGAAGAAGGCCGGAAACGCGGCCGAGGCCGATTCCGCCACCTCCGCCTCCCCGGACGGCGCCGAGCGGAGCACCGACCGCGCGGACCGCTCCGAGCGGACCACGGAGCTCGCCGCGCAGGGTGCGCCGGCCGCCGTCGCCACCGAGGCCGTAGCCGCCGAACCGGTCGCGTACACGAACGACCTCGACGGCTGGATCAAGGAGTCGCTGGCCGTCATGGCCGAGCACGGCATCCCCGGCACCTACGAGGGCATCCACCGCAACATCATGCGCGAGTCCTCGGGCAACCCGCTGGCCATCAACAACTGGGACATCAACGCGATCAACGGAGTCCCCTCCAAGGGGCTGCTCCAGGTCATCGACCCCACGTTCCAGGCCTACCACGTGCCCGGTACGTCGATGGACAGCTACGACCCGGTCGCCAACATCACGGCAGCGTGCAACTACGCGGCCGACCGGTACGGCTCGATCGACAACGTGTTCGGTGCCTACTGAGCAGTGACCGCGTGACAGCGGACCACCGCGTCTGACGGGTGGTGCGGGTTCTGACGGGCCCGCACCACCCGTCTTCGCGTGCGCGGGACGACGGGAAGGCTGTGCACGCCGCCCGGAGCGGACGTCGGCCGCAGTGCCCGCACGGGGTGCGGGCGTACGTGTCCTGGGCCCCCGGCTCCCGGGCGACTGGTCACGTACAGGTTCGTCGTCCATACTGCCCGCCGTGGAGCAGCGCATAGATTCCAACACGAAGCCAGCGTTCGCCGCGGGCACGGACCCGGCGTACATCCCCGGCCTGACGGCCCCTGCCCCCGCGCGGACGGAGGAGGAAGCGGAGAAGGCGCCCGAGGGAGCCGACGTGCCCGCCGGGTCGCGGAGCCCGGCTGACGCCGCGGCTGCCGGTGACGAGGCGCGGGAGTCCACCGAGAGGGCCGCGGCGGACGACCCGGCGGATCGGGAGGACGCCGACGGCTCTGCGGCAGGGCGCGACGCGGACCCCGCAGAGGCGGAGCCCGCGGCGGAAGGGCCCGTCTTCGAGGTCAGTGACCGGCGCGGGTCCATCCGGGTCGACCGGGACGGTGTCCGGTTCACGCTGGACGACCAGGAGGCGGAGTTCGACTGGTCCGAGATCGGCGCTGTCGAGGTCAAGACCGCCCGCTTCGGGCGCCGGTTCACCGTCACCGTCCACCTGTCGAGCCGCCGGTGGTTCAACGCGGAGGTCGAGGCGGCGGCCCGGAGCAGCCTCGCGCAGTGGACCGCGGACCTCGACGCGGCGCTCGACGCCCACTTCGACGAGGCCTGACCCGGTCGCGTGACGCGGGTGCCGGGCCCCGCCCGCCCGGCACCCGCGTCCGTACGTGAAGTCAGGCGCCGGCCGCTCCACCGAGGACCACCGACCGGGTCAGGTGGCGGGGCCGGTCCGGATCGAGGCCCTGGGCGAGTGCCCGGGCGATCGCGAGCCGCTGCACCCTGACCAGATCCGCCAGCGGGTCCAGGCCGCTCTCCACCCAGCGGGCACCGGTCGCCCGCACCTGCTCGGCCAAGCCCCGCGGTGCGGTGCCGAACATCCAGGTGGCCGTCCCGGCCGTGGCGATACTGATGGGGCCGTGGCGGTACTCCATCGCCGGATACGACTCCGTCCAGGACAGCGACGCCTCCTTCATCTTGAGCGCCGCCTCGTTGGCCAGCCCCACCGTCCACCCCCGGCCCAGGAAGCTGAACTGGGTGCACGCCGCCAGTCCTTCGGGCAGCGGCTCGGCCAGCGCGGTCTCCGCGTCCCGCACGGCCTCCTCGCGGTGCAGCCCGAGGTGGGCCCGGAAGAGGGTCAGGGCCGTCGTGGCGAACCGGGTCTGCACGACCGACCGTTCGTCGGCGAAGTCGAGCACGACCACCTCGTCGGCGGCCTGCACGACCGGGGCGGCGGGGTCGGCCGTCACCGCCAGGGTGGCCGTGGTCCCGCGCAGCCGGAGCAGCAGGTCGAGCACCTCCGTCGTCGTCCCCGAGCGGGTCAGGGCCACGACCCGGTCGTACCGGCGGCCGAAGGGGAACTCCGAGGCGGCGAACGCGTCGGACTCGCCCTGGCCGGACTCCTCGCGGAGCGAGGCGTAGGCCTGGGCCATGTAGTAGGAGGTGCCGCAGCCGACCACGGCGATGCGCTCACCCGTCGTGGGAAGGGCCGCGGCGCGGTCGACGGCGACCCGGGCCGCGCGGCGCCAGCACTCGGGCTGGCCGGCCGTCTCGGTCTCGACATGAGACATGTCCACACTCCGCTTCCACTGCTGCTCCGCCGCACCGGGAGGCGCCCGGCCCGGTCGGGGCTGTACCTGAGATGTGCCGCACCTGGGATGTGCCGTACTGAGTCGTACCGGACCCGCCCTCGGCGGGCCTGGGTGAAGTAGTCGCCTGCCTGATCGATTCTGCATGTTACAAGGGCTGATCGAGCATAAACAAGCATCGAGTGAGCGGATCAGTGTGTGGAGGTAGGGCGGTTTTCGGCCATGCTCGGTGGGTAGTCGGCTCGATTCGGTTCTGTCCATGAAGAGTGGGTAGGGGTGGCGCGGCGTCATGCCGAGGACCGGTACGGGGGATATCCGGTGGTAGATCCCGACAGGACCACGGATCGGGCGACCCCGGACGGTCACGAAGGCGCGCCCGGTGCCGGACGGCCAGGGCGATTTCACGTCACCGGATCGACGGTTTGGCCGAGTTCGAACGCGCGAGCGCACCGGGATCGGCATAATCGCCCCATGTCGATCACGGGTGGGGACGTCGTTGACCTCGGCAGGGGCCTGTACGCCTGGCTGCCGCCGAAGCGCGGCTGGGGGCTGGCCAACTGCGGTCTCCTCGTCTCCTCGCGCGGAGCGCTGTGGATCGACACCCCCTACGACCCCGTGCTCGCCGGCCGGTTCCTCGCGGAGAGCCGGAAACGGCTGCCCGAGGGCGTGGGCATCGACCGTGTGATCGTGACCCACGCCAACGGGGACCACTTCTGGGGCGCCGGTGTCCTGCCGGACGCGGAGATCATCGCCACCCGGGAGGCCCGGGAACACATCCACTACGACCCCACGCCCCAGCAGCAGCACGCCCTCGTGGCCGGGAGCGATCCGGCCACCCCGCTCGGCGCGTACCTCGCCCGCCACTTCGGCGCCTTCGACTGGTCGCACACGGCGCCGGTCGAGCCGACGACGTACTTCACCGGGGAGCTGGAACTGACGCTGGGGGACTACCCCGTCCAGGTGTCATCCCTGCCGCCCGCGCACACCGCGGGCGACCTGATCGTCCACCTCCCCGCCCAGCGGACCGTCTTCAGCGGCGACGTCGTCTTCTCGTCCACCGCGCGGCAGCCCGGGGACCACCCGGTGCACTGGGCGGGCCCGCTGGACAACGTCATCGCCGCCTGCGAGCGCGTCCTCTCCACCGGGGCCGAGGTGATCGTGCCCGGCCACGGGCCGGTGCTCGATCCGGCCGGGGTCCGGGAGCACATCGGTTACCTCTCCCACGTGCGCGACCGTGCCCACGCCCTGCACTCCGCCGGCGTGCCCGCGGTGGAGGCGGCACGCCGGGTGATCGGCGAGGGGCGGTATCCGGACCTCGGGCTGCCCGAGCGGCTCGTGGTCACCATCGGCAGCGAGTACCGGCACCTGGACGGTTCCGGAATGCCCGGCGTCCTGGAGGTGATGGCCGAGGTGGCCGCCGTCGCGCACGAGATCGGCCAGGCCGCCACCGGCGGCGGTCCGCAGTGACGGCCGAGCGGAACGACCGCCGCACGCCCTGCCGTGAGACGGCGTGCGCAGTGTGCCCGACAACAGAGAAGCGGTGACGCCGTGGTGGCATGGATCGTGGCACTGACAGCCGTGGTCGTGGCGGTATGGGCGTCCGCGCGGGCCCACCAGGCCGGACGCGACGCCTACGGCGCCGGTGCCCGTGCGGAACTGACCGAGCGACAGGCCAAGGCCGCCGAGGCCCGCACCCTCGCCCTCACCGAGGAGATACGCCAGCTGGCCCGGAAGCGGATACCGGCCGCCGCGACCGCGCTCTCCCACCGCTCGGCGCCGGTACCCGGGCTACGGGAGGCGGCCGGCGTCGAGGGGGAGGCCGCCCGTCTGCTGGCCGACGCGGTCGAGGCGGCGCGCACGGCCGTCCTGGAGGAGCGCAGCCGGGTCGACGCGGCCGCCCGGTCGGCCATGCGCGGCACCTCCGCGAAGATCCAGTCGCTGCTCAACCAGTCGCAGCACCTGCTGCAGGAGCTCCAGCACGAGTACGACGACCCACGGATCCTGCAGCTCGACTTCCGCAACGAACTGGCCCTGCGCCGCACCCAGTCCACCGCCGTGCTCTGTGACGCCTGGCCGGGACTCGCCCGGCAGAACTCCTCGCTCGTCGAGGTCGTACTCGGAGCCCAGTCACGGGTCGCCGGGTACGAGCGGATCAAGGTCGCCAACCACCTGCGCCAGGAGCGGCTCGCGCTGGTCGCCAGGGCGGCCGAACCCCTGGCCATCGCGCTCGCCGAACTGCTGGCCAACGCCACCGCGTACTCGCATCCCGACACCGAAGTGCCGGTCACCGTCCAGCAGACGGCGGGACGCGGGGCGCTGGTGCTCGTCGACGACGCCGGGATCGGCATGGACGACGACGCGCTGAAGCGTGCCCGCGCTCTCCTGGCCGGGCCCTCCGAGGTGCTGCTGACCGAGCTGGGGGACCCGCCGCGGACCGGCTTCGCGGTGGTGGGGCGGCTGGTGGCGCGCTACGGCTTCAGCTGCCACATCGAGACGTCCCCGTACGGGGGGATGCGCACGATGCTGCGCGTCCCCCCGCACCTGCTCACGGTCATGGACGACGACCGCACCCTGTCCGTGCTCGCCCCGAAGGCGGTCGACGCCCGTGGTGCGAGCCCGCAGGAGCGTGCCGCTCCGACCGCCCTCACCACCGGCGAGGAGGGGGCCGACGGAGGGCCCGCCCCCGGGCCCGCCCCCGGGCCCGCCGCGGAGGAGGGGTTGCCGGCCGGACTGCCGAGCCGGCGCCGCAAGAGCCGCCGGACGACGTCCCCCGCGCCCGGCCTCCCCGGGGAGTGCGAGGAGCCCGCGCTCCGGACGCCCGAGCAGGCCGGGTCCTCCTGGGCCGCCCTCCAGGAGGGCACCCTCAGCGGCAGGAACGCGCCCGCACCCACAGCATCCTCATCGGACGACCAAGGAGACGACGAGACGTGAGCGCCACCCCCACCACCGGTGATCTCGCCTGGGTGCTGACCCCGCTGCTCGAACTCCCCGGCGTGCAGCACGCCGTGGTGGCCACAGGAGACGGCCTCGTGGAAGGGGCCTCACCCGGCCTGGAGCGCGCCTCCGCCGAGCGGGTGGCGGCGATGACGGCCACGCTGCACGCGGCTGCCCGCGCCTTCACCACCGCCTTCACCGACGCGGAGTCACCGCGGCTGGCCCAGACGGTCGTCGAGTCCGACCTCGGCTTCGCCGTCGTCGTACCCGCGGGCAGGAACACCACCCTGGCCCTGTTCGCCGCACCCGACGCGCACCTGGGGAACATCGCGTACCAGATGCAGGTGCAGGTCACCGCGCTGACCCGCGCCATGCACGCCCCCACCCGCCAACCGGACGCTGCCACCCGGCCATGACCCCCGGTCCAGGGCGCCGCCTGATCCCCGCCTATCTGGTCACCGGTGGCCGCTCGGCGCCCACCGGCCCCGCGCTCGACCGGCTCGCCGTACTCGTCCGCACGGACGAGGCCCTGCCGCCGGAGGCCGGTTCCGAGCGGCGCAGACTGTGCGAACTCCTGGAGCCGGGAGCCCTCACCGTCGTCGAGTGCGCCGCTCACCTGGAACTGCCGGTCAGCGCCACGGTGTTCCTGGCCACGGACCTCGTGGCCGCGGGACACCTGCACGCCCGGCCCCCGATACCCCGTGCCGGTGAGATCGACCGGTCGCTCGTCGAGAGGCTGCTCGTTGGACTCCGTTCCCTCCACTGACCGGGGCGGCGTCGGCTACCTGCCGAGTGCCGCCGAGACCCTGATGAAACTCGTCGTCACGGGGCCCGGGCCTTCCCCCATGAAGGTGGGCACGCGGTTATTGGTCACGCGGCGAGTGTCAGTTTAGCCGCGTGGTGTCGTTCGTAGGCGTCGGGGCTGAGG
>NZ_JBEXWB010000220.1:0-10847 GCF_040629645.1 Streptomyces sp. NPDC005899
CATCGCGGAGACCGGGGCTTCCCGGTCTCCGCGCTTCGCCGTGGCGGGTGTGAGGATACGAGTGTCAGGAGGCCTGGCCGTCCCCGGTCTCCGTGCCCTCCTCGCGCTTGACGCGACGACGGTGGCTGGTGTCGCACCAGGGGTACGTCCGGCTGCGACGGCACGTGCAGAGGGCCACGAGGAACCGGTCGGAGACCGCCACGCTGCCGTCCGCGCAGGTGACCTCCACGGGCCCCTCGACGAGCATCGGACCCTGGTCGTCGAGGGAGATCCGGCGGGGGCGTTCAGGGGTGTTCGGCACGGATGACCACCAGCTCCTCCAGCATGTCGCCCGCCTTCAGCAGACCCCTGTCCCTCAGCCAGTGCAGCCGCGACCGCAGCACGGGCCCCAGCGGTACGAACGCACGCTCGACGACGTCCGCACGCAGTCCCGCGTCGGACAGGCGCCGCAGGGTCACGTCGCTGTTGCACAGACCCGAGTGCACGATCAGCAGACGGCCGCCCGGGCGCAACGCCGCCGGAGCCGCGTCGCACAGACGATCGAGGATCGCGCGCCCGTCCCGTCCGGCGTCCCAGGCCCGGGCGGCGCCGTGCGCGGGGAGCCGGCCCAGCGGGGACGGCACGTAGGGCGGATTGCAGATCACCACGTCGTAGGAGCGCCCGGGCAGCGACGACAGGAGGTCGCTCCGCTGCACGGTGACGCGCCGGCGGTGCAGCCGCGCGTTCAGACGGGCGGTCAGTACGGCCCGCCACGAGATGTCGACGGCGGTCACCCGGGCGCCCCGCTGAGCCGCGTGCAGAGCCAGGGCGCCGCTGCCCGTGCCGAGGTCCAGCACGTCGGTGCCCGGGCCGACCCGCTCCTTGTCCAGGGCGGCCATGAGAAGGCGCGTGTCGTGCTGCGGCGCGTAGACGCCGGGAAGGGTCACGACACGGCGAGCGGGACGGGCGTCCTCGGTCGTTTCTGCGGACATCTGCGACTCCCTTGCGAAAACGGGTGCGAACACCGTCTGTCTCGAAGACTGCGCCGGGCCCGGCCCGGCCACCACCTGTGACGTCGCTCGAAAGGGCCCCCGAGCGAGCGGGGCGTTCCTGCTCAGTCCTGCCATCGCGTCAGAAGACGGTCTCCGAGCCGGTCCTCCAGCCAGGAGGTGGAGGTGATCCCGAAGGCGACGTCGGCTGCCAGGTCCGGTTCGTCCTCCAGCAGCCCGCCGATCACCTCGCGGCGGACCACCTGCTCGTGAACGGCGTCCGCCTCGACGTGCTCCGTGTAGAAGAACTCCGCGGCGCGGCCGGCTCCCGCACGCTCCATGGCATGGGCCAGCCGGCGTGAGGCGGGGGACGACGTGATCTCCACGGCGGCGAAGTGCCCGACGAGCGCGCCGCGCAGCCTCCGGTGCAGCCCGAACAGGGACATCTGGTTCACGAGCGCCAGCATCTCCGCGTGGCCCTCGTCCAGATAGCGGCCGTACGTGGTGTCGAGGCCGAGATCCGTCATGAGATCGGCGAACAGCTGCGCGTGGACGCGGTCGGCGCGCCCCGCTCCGAACTCGTCGTACTCGATCGCCGCCATCCCGGCCTTCGCACGGCCCCGCAGCCGGGGGAGCACCCAGGCGTGGGGGTCGGCCTCCTTGAGGTGGTACAGGGAACGCTGTACGGCGTACTCACGCAGATGCCGCAACTCGCCCTTCTCCTGCAGGAACCACGAGGGACCGGTCCCGCGGACCGGCTCCACCAGCAGCCCGTCCACCACCTCGTCCAGGTCGGCACTCCCCGTGGCGTCGCGCCGCAGGGCCGTCAGGAACCGCTCCTCGAGCGGGCCGCGCACCGCGAGCAGTGCCGGGTCCCACTCGAGCTCCGGCCGGACACCGGCGTACCCCCGGTAGTGCAGCTCGTAGCAGACGTACAGGGCCAACTGCAGGTCATCGCCGTACGGATCGGCGTCCAGGGCGGCTCCGGGATCGGGCAGCGCGCCCTCGCCGCGCAGATATCGGACCACACCCGCGGAGAGCGCCCCACGGGCCCGCGGCAGGGAAGGTCCAGTGCGTTGATCGAACATGGATGCCTCCTGCCCCGGGAAACGGCGAAGTCACACCGGTGATCCTCATCGACTCTACGCCGGAGCCCCGATCGGAGCCCCTCGTGCACGCCCCGGCCGTACCCCGCCCGGGCTGCCGGGCAGCCGGGCCTGGCGGACAATCGACACAGGCGGGCGCGGCGTGCCGCCCGGCACCCGGGTACTCCGGCGCGAGGAGCCCACATGTGCGCAGACCGGAGCGACCGGGGCGGCGGTCCCGCGGAGGCCGACTTCGAGGTCGACGCCGAGGTCCAGCACGCCCTGGACCGGCTGACCGTCCTGATCAACGCCGCCGAGGCGCTGGGCAGCACCCTGGACGAGGAAGCCGGGATCCGCCGACTGTGCCGCACACTCGTCCCCGGGCTCGCCGACTGGTGCGCCGTCGACCTGCTGGACCCGGACGGACGGCTGCGCCGCGTCGCCGTCGAGCACCACGCCGCCGACCGGACGCCGACCGGGCGCTTCGAGGGCGTGCTCCCCCCGACCGCCGGGTCCGCCGCCGCGACGGCACGGGCCCTGCACGGCACTGCCGCCGTGCTCCTGACGGATTTCCTCCCCCCGCGCGAGGCCACCGACCATCTGCACGCCCGCGAACTGGAGATCTTCGACCTGCTGACCGCGAAGACCGCGGTGCTGGCCCCGCTGCGGGTGCGGCGCCACACCCTGGGCGTCATCACCCTCGTCCGCGCCACCCGGCAGGCCGCGCTCGACGAGGACGTCCTCGCCCTGGTGGAGGACCTAGCCCACCGGGTCGCTCTGGCCGTCGACAACTCACGCCTCCACCACGAGGCACAGCACACCGCCGAGCGGCTTCAGCGCTCGCTGCTGCCCGACCTGCCGGCCGAGGGGCCCCTCCGGATCGCCGCCCGGTACCAGTCGGCCGTGGCCACGGCGCAGGTCGGTGGCGACTGGTACGACGCGTTCGTGCTGCCCGAGGGCGCGACGGCGCTGATCATCGGAGACGTGGCGGGCCACGACCTGCGCGCCGCCGTCACCATGAGCCAGATGCGCAACATGCTCCGGGGGATCGCCTGCGACCGGAAGGAGCCGCCCGGAAAGATCCTGGCCCGGCTGGACGCCGCCACCGGCATCCTCTACCCGCACCAGACACTCACCTGCATCTACGCCCTGGTCGAGAAGCTCGCGGCCCCCGACCCCTGGCAACTGCACTACGCCGTGGCGGGGCATCCGCCACCACTGCTGGTGACCCGGGAGGGGGAGACCCGGTTCCTGGAGGGCGGCCGGAGCATGATGCTGGGCGTGGACCCCGGCGAACACCGCCCGGACGCCACGGACGTGCTTCCGGCGAGTTCGACCGTGCTGCTGTACACCGACGGCCTCGTCGAACGCCGTGACGAGGTCCTGGACCGTGGGCTGGCCCGCCTGCGACGCCAGGCCTCCGCACTGTCCCGCGAGCCCCTGGAGACGTTCTGCGACGAACTGCTTGCCGGCCTCGCGGCCGGTGACGACGACGTCGCCCTCATCGCCGTGCGCGTCGCCGGCCCGCACGCCGGCCCCCTCACGGCGAAGGCCGAATGAGGACCGTCCCGTCTACCGGCGGCCCTCGTGCCCCGTCCAGTCCAGCAGCCGTTGCTCCGTCCAGGTGGTGACGACCCGGTCCGCGGGTACCCCGCACTCCTTCGCCCGCGCACATCCGTACGCCTGCCAGTCCAGCTGGCCCGGGGCGTGCGCGTCGGTGTCGATCGAGAAGAGGACCCCCGCCTCCACCGCCCGCCCGAGCAGATCGCGGGGCGGGTCGAGCCGTTCCGGCCGGCAGTTGATCTCCACCGCCGTCCCCGCCTCCGCGCACGCGGCGAACACCTCACCGGCGTCGAACGCCGACTGCGGCCTGGTGCGTCCGGACAGGAGGCGGCCGGTGCAGTGACCGAGGACGTCCGCGTGCGGGTTGCGCACCGCCGCGACCATCCTCGCCGTCATGGCCTTCGCGTCCATGCGCAGCTTCGAGTGCACGGACACGACGACCAGGTCGAGGCGCTCGAGCAGCTCGGGCTCCTGGTCCAGCGAGCCGTCGTCCAGGATGTCGCACTCGATGCCGGTGAGCAGCCGGAACGGAGCCCAGCGTTCGTTGAGTTCCGCGACGACCTCCAACTGCCGCCGGAGTCGTTCGGGCGACAGGCCGTTGGCGACGGTCAGCCGGGGGGAGTGGTCCGTCAGCACGGCCCACTCGTGGCCCAGCTCCGCGGCCGTACGGCCCATCTCCTCGATGCCGCTGCCACCGTCCGACCAGTCCGAATGCAGATGGCAGTCACCGCGCAGCGCCGCGCGCAGTGACTCACCTCCCGTGGCCAGGGGATGCGACGCCTCCTCCTCCAGCCGTTCGAGGTAGCGGGGAGTGCCCCCGGACAGCGACTCCCGGACCACCTGGGCCGTCTTCGGCCCGATGCCGCGCACGGTCTCCAGTGATCCGTGCGCCACCCGGTCCGTCAGCTCGTCCGCGTCCAGGGCCGCGACCGCCTCGGCGGCCGTCCGGAACGCCTTGACCCGGTACGTCGCCGCCTGCGAACGCTCCAGCAGGAAGGCGATCCGGCGCAGTGCCGCGACCGGCTCCACGGTCAGGGCCGTTCGGTGTGGTGCGGGTGCCCGTGCGTACGACGGGCCTGCTTCATCTCCGCCTCGTACAGGTGCCGGCGCCCTCCCACCAGTGCCTGGCGGACCTGCTCCTCGACCTCGACGAACGGCCGGTAGTAGGTGTCGTCGTACGCCTCGACCACCTGAAAGGTCCAACGCCCCGGAATGACGTTCCTCCCGAGGATCTCGCGCTCCACCAGATCGGCCTGCTCCGCGTGGCCGGCCGACCGCAGCAGCTCGACCGCCTTGTCCAGAGTGAGGTCCGCGCCCCCGGTCAGCTGGTGGAAGGCGTACAGCATGCCTCTCGCCCGTTCCACCGTCTCCAGCGCCTCGGACAGGGCCCCGAGCGCCTCGACCGTGGTGTCTGTGACCCCGGGCGGGCGCTCGTGCTCGTCATCGCGTGCGCTCACGCCACCATGTCCGCTCATACCCACGACTCTGCCCGGCGCCCACCCCCGCAGTCCCGCCGCAACGCCGAAGGGGTGCGCGGGCCTTCCCGCGCGGGGCCGGACGGCTCCGGATGCGGCTTCGGCGATAGTGACCAGACTGGATCACATGGCAGAGAATCGTCGCGCACATGCGGAGCGGTCCACGAAGACGGCGACGTCGCGCACCGCGTCCGCTCGAGGCCCCGAGCACGCCGCCCGCACCGCCTGCGAAAGTCTCGAACGCCTGATCTGCCACCCGGCGGAAGGCGTGTCGGCCGTGCGGCGGGACGACGACGGATGGTGCGTCGTCGTGGACGTACTCGAAGTGCCCCGCATCCCGGACACCACGAGTCTGCTCGCCTCCTACGAGGTGCGGCTCGACGACCGGGGCGACCTCCTGGAGTACAGCAGGGTCCGCCGTTACCGGCGGGGTGCCGCCGACGAGTGACCCGTTGTCTCCCCTCACCCGGAAGGACGCTCCATGACCACGACCACGTACGCCGACGAAGTCGCACCCTGCCCGCCGCGGGCCGGCACCCTCTACGACGTCCTCGAACTGATCCTCGACCGAGGCATGGTCATCGACGTGTTCATCAGGGTGTCGCTGGTCGGCATCGAGATCCTCAAGATAGACGCGCGCATCGTCGTCGCGAGTGTGGACACCTACCTGCGCTTCGCCGAGGCGTGCAACCGGCTCGACCTGGAACGGGACTCGGGCAGCACCACCATCCCCGAACTGCTCGGGGGACGCGCCGCCAAGTCGATCGGCAAGCGCAAGGTGCGCAAGGCCGCCGGCACGGTCGGCGACACCGTGCGCAAGGCGGTGGGAGGCGGCGAGGACGAGTACGACGAGCAGGAGGAGGAGCCGCGCGAGCGGCCGAGGAAGCGCCGGGCCCCCGCACGTGCCGGGGCGTCCAAACGCCGCCGTGTGGAGGCCTGAACCGTGGCGGCGAGCGGAGTGTACGTCTACGCGATCATCCCGACGGGGGAGGCGCTCCCCCCGGACGCGGCCGGTGTGGGCACCCCTCCGGCGGTGCTGAGGCTGGTCGTCCAGGGTCCGGTGACGGCCGTCGTGAGTGACGCGCCGTCCCAGCTCCGGGCGAGGCGGCGCGACCTCATGGCCCACCAGGACCTGCTCCTGCGTCTCACGGACCGAGGTCCGGTCCTGCCCATGCGCTTCGGGATGGTCGCCCCGGACGAGGACACGGTGCGGACGCAGCTGGCCGGGGCCCGGGCCGACCACCTCGCCACCCTGCGGCACCTCTCCCGGGGCGTGGAGATCAACCTGAAGGCCCTCCCGGCCCAGGACGCCCTCGCCGCGGTCGTCGCCCAGGAGAAGACGGTACGGCGACTGCGTGAGGAGCTGCGGCGGCGACCCGGGTACGAGGCCAGCGTACGGCTCGGCGAGGCGGTCGCCACCGCCCTGTCACGCAGGGCGGCCGAGGCGGGGAGGAAGGTCCTGCGCACGCTCACCCCCATGGCGCGCGCGGTGGCCACCGGGCCCGAGGTCCACGGGTGCGCCCTCAACGTGTCGTTCCTCGTCGACCGGGCGGTCAGCGACGACTTCCGGGCGGCGGCGCAGCGGTTCGCCGACGCCCACCGCGACCACGTGGAACTCCGCGTGGCCGGACCGCTGCCCTGCTACAGCTTCGTGGCCGCCCGGCCTGTGCGGAAGGCGGCGGGTGTCTGACATGGGGCTGTTCAGCGGTCTGCTCCTGCTGCCCCTCGCGCCGGTGCGCGGCGTCATCTGGGTGGCGGAGAAGGTGGACCAGGCGGCCGACCGGGAGTTGCACGATCCGCACGTGATCCGGGCGCAGTTGGCCGCGCTCAACCAGGAACTCGAAGACGGCGACATCAGCCTGGAGGAGTTCGAACGGGAAGAGGAGGAGCTGCTCGACCGGCTGCACGCCGGACGGGTCCGCCCCGCGCCGAACCATCGAAGGTGACTCACTCATGGAAGACCAGACGAAGGTGACACTCGCGGCCGCTCTGGTGGGCGGTTACGTACTCGGCCGTACGAAGAAGGGCCGGGTGGCCCTGTCCGTCGCGACCTACCTCGCGGGCAGGCGGTTCGGCCTCGAACCCCGTCAGCTCGCCGCCGAAGGCCTGCGCAGACTGGGTGAGATGCCGCAGTTCGCGGAGCTGCAGGACCAGTTGAAGGGCGAGGTCCTCGACTCCGGCCGGAAGGCCCTCACCGCGGCTGCGGACCGGGGCATGAGCTCCCTGGCCGATGTCCTCAGCGACCGCACGGCGCGCCTGGGCGGGCGCGGTGGCGAGGACGAGGACGACGAGCACGAGGGGGAGTACGAAGAGGACGAGGCGGACGAGGACGAGGACTACGAGGAGGGCGAGGGCGAACCGGAGGACGAGGAAGAACCGGAGGAGGACGACGAGGAGCCGGAGGAGGAAGAGGAGGACGAGGAGGACGACGAGGACGACGAAGAGGACGGGGACGGGGAAGAGGAAGAGACCAGGCCCGCGGCCGGGAAGAAGCCGGCGGCGAAGAAGGCTCCTGCCCGACAGGGCCCCGCCAGGAAGACGGCCCCGGGCAGGAAAGCGCCGGCGAAGAAGGCGGCTCCGGCCAAGAAGGCGGCTCCGGCGAAGAAGGCCGCAGCCAAGAAGCCCGCTCCGGCGAAGAAGGCCGCGGCCAAGAAATCAGCACCGGCCAAGAAGAACGCGGCACGGAAGGCGCCCGCCAAGAAGGCAGCGCCCGCCAAGAAGGCGACTCCGGCGAAGAAGGCGGCAGCCAAGAAGACGACGTCATCGAAGCGCTCCGCGTCCCGGCGCGGCGCACGGCAGAGGTAGGCAGCCATGGCCAGGACGGACAGGGACGGGCCCGAGCCGCAGGAATCGGGAATGGACCGCCTCCGCGGGGAGCTCACCAACTATCTCGGTGCCCAGGCGGAGAGGTTCGCGGAGAAAGCCGGGGACAAACTGTCGGGTGTCACGGGGCAGCTCTCGGACATCGCCGACAACGGTGGATCGTTGCCGGATATCGGTTCCCGCATTCTCCAGGGTGACTCCCCCGTGAAGGCGATGGTGGCGGGAAAGGCCAAGAACGTGAAGGACAACGTCGTCGACAAGGCGAAAAGCGCGTTCGGCGGCGGAGGAGGAAAGGGCAAGCGCAAGTCCAGCGGCGGGAAATCGATGAACATCATCGAGGTCCTCGACGTGGGAGTGCCCCTGCGTACCGCTTACGACCACTGGACGCAGTACGACAAGTTCAGCAGCTTCGCCAAGGGCGTGCACGACGTCTCGAAGAGCGACGAGATGACGAGCGACTGGAAGGTGAAGATCGGCCCGTCCTCGCGCAGCTTCAAGGCGACGGTCCAGGAACAGGTGCCTGACGACCGCATCGTGTGGACCTCCGAAGGGGCCAAGGGCTCCACCCGTGGGGTCGTCAGCTTCCATGAGCTGGCGCCGAGCCTGACCCGGATCGTCCTGGTGGTGGAGTACTACCCGTCCGGCTTCTTCGAGAAGACCGGCAACCTGTGGCGCGTCCAGGGCCGCCGCATGCGACTGGACTTCAAGCACTTCCAGCGGTTCGTCACGCTCACCGACGAGGAGCCCGAGAGCTGGCGCGGTGAGATCCGAGACGGGGAAGTCGTCGTGTCGCACGAAGACGCGATCGAGGAGGAGGAAGCGCGGAACCAGGACGAGGAGGGCGACGAGGGCGACTCGGATCACGAGGACGAGGAGTCCGAGGGGGACGAGGAGGAGCCCGGCGAAGGCGAAGAGGACGAGGACGAATACGAGGAGGACGACGAGGAGCCCGACGACGAGGAAGAGGGCGACGAGGACTACGAGGACGAGGAAGAGGACGAGGAAGAGGGCGACGAGGACTACGAGGACGAGGAAGAGGGCGACGAGGACTACGAGGACGAGGAAGAGGGCGACGAGGAAGAGGGCGACGAGGAAGAGGACGACGAGGAGGCGCCCGAAGAGGAGGACGAGGACGAGGCCCCGGCGCCCCGGCGCGGACGGAGGCGGAGGTGACCGACCTCGACTACGGCCGGGAGGCCTACCCGGTTCCCGGCCCCCCCAACACCAACCTCGCGGACATCCTCGAACGGGTTCTCGACAAGGGCATCGTCATCGCGGGGGACATCAAGATCGACCTGCTCGACATCGAGCTGCTCACCATCCGGCTCCGGCTGTTCGTGGCCTCCGTGGACACGGCGAAGAAGGCGGGCATCGACTGGTGGGAGACGGACCCGGCACTGAGCTCGCGCGCCGCGCGCGACGCACTGCAGGACGAGAACCGTGAACTGCGCGCGCGCATCGAGGCGCTCGAGTCCACGGGAGAAGAGAAGCAGACCGAACGATGAGCAAGGAGAACCGAGCCACATGACGGAGTCGGGCCCCGACGCATCGGATGCCGCCGCCCTGTACGTCTTCGCCGTCTGCGACTCCCCGGACCCGGCACGCCTCACGGATGTGCCGGGCTTCGCGGTGGGAGCGCCGCTGCGGACGCTGCCGTGCGGTGACCTGACCGCCATCGTGCAGACCGTGCCCGCCGCGGACTTCACCGACGAGGCGTGGCAGGCCCGCATGTCCGACCGAGGTGAACTCGAACGGTACGCGCGCGCCCATCACCACGTCGTGTCGGCGGCCGCCGCCACGTGCCCGACCGTCCCCCTGCCGCTCGCCACCCTCTACCGGGGGGAGGCACGGGCCCGCCAGGCACTCGTCGCCGAGAACGGGCGGTTCCGGGCCGCGCTGGAACGTACCGCGGGCCACTCCGAGTGGGGCGTCAAGGTCTACGCGTCGGCGCCTCCCCCGGAGGAACCCCGCCCTGCGCCCCTGGGACGGGTGGCCCCGGCCGGCCGACCCCGTCCGGCTCCCGGCGCCGGCCTCGCGTACCTGGAACGGAAGCGCGGGGCGAACGCCCGGCGCGAGCGATGCCACGAGGAGTCCCTCCGCGTCGCCGAGACGGTGGACACCGCCTTCCGGGGCGTGGCCGCGGCGGTGCGCAGGCTGCGGTTGCACGGTCCCGAGCTGACGGGTGGAGCTCGGCCGCAGGTCCTCAACGCCACCTATCTGGTGGCCGGGCACCGGGCGCACGAGCTCGACCGGCTCGCCGGCGAACTGCGGGACACCACGGGTGCCGAGATCGAACTCTCAGGGCCCTGGGTCCCGTACTCCTTCATCGGGGAGGTGTAACCCGTGTCGCACGACGTGGTGCCCTGGGACAGTCCCGAGCCCCTGACCGGACCCATCGGCGTGCCGCTCGTCGATCTGCTGGACCGGGTACTGGCGACGGGGGTGGTGATCAGTGGAGACCTCGTGATCGCGATCGCCGACGTCCCACTCGTCCGGCTCTCGCTGCACGCCCTGCTCTCCTCGGTCAACGAACGCGTGCCGGCACCGTGGGCGGACGGAGGACCGCTGTGACGACCCCGCGACTGGACATCGACTCCGACCAGCTCGGTCATGATCTCGTAGCGTTGGTCCTGACGGTGGTGGAACTCCTCCGTCAGTTGATGGAGCGCCAGGCCATCCGCCGCGTCGACCAGGGGGATCTGACCGACCGGCAGGTCGAAGAGATCGGCACGACACTCATGCTGCTCGACGAACGCATGGCGGAACTGTGCGAGCAGCACGGGGTGCGTCCCGAGGACCTCAATCTGGACCTCGGGCCCCTGGGAAGCCTGCTGCCGCGCGACTGAGGGCCGGACGCGACGGTGCGCCCGCGCCCCGCGGGGGGGGGGCGGGCGCGGGGGGGGGCCGCCGGGGGGGCGACACACACCCCGCCA
>NZ_JBEXWB010000221.1:0-10845 GCF_040629645.1 Streptomyces sp. NPDC005899
GCCGGGCCCGGCCGGGTCTCAGTACGGCCAGATCGGCGGGTCGGTGACGAAGTGGCCGCCGATGTGGGCGTGGTCCGGGTTCTCCGGGTCCAGTTCGCCGTGCTCGGCGACGAGCTTGTCCGCGTACTGCTCGGAGTCGTCCCGCGGTTCGTAGCCGAGGGCGCGGGCCGTCGTCAGGTCCCACCACAGGCGGGTGTTGGCGGAGGAGCCGTAGACCACGGTGTGGCGCACGTCCTGGGCCGTCAGCGCGGCGTGGAAGAGGCGGGCGCCGTCGCCGGGGCTCATCCAGACGGACAGCATCCGCACGGACGTCGGTTCGGCGAAGCAGGAGCCGATGCGCACCGAGACGGTCTCCACGCCGTGCTTGTCCCAGTAGAACTGGGCGAGGTCCTCGCCGAAGGACTTCGACAGGCCGTAGAACGTGTCGGGGCGGCGGGCGGTCCCGATCGGGATCAGCGGGTCGCCGGGCATCGGGCGGGGGGTGTACCCGATGGCGTGGTTGGACGAGGCGAACACGACGCGCCGGACGCCCTCCTGGCGGGCGGCCTCGTAGAGGTTGTACGTGCCCTCGATGTTCGCGCGCAGGATCTTGTCGAACGAGGACTCCAGGGAGATGCCCGCGAGGTGGATGATCGCGTCGACGCCCCTCACGGCTTCCCGAAGGGCGTCCTTGTCGCAGAGGTCGGCGGTGACCGCGTCCGGAGCGCCCTCGACGGGCGCGACGTCGAAGAGGCGGAGCTCGTAGCCGTACGCGGGCAGCAGCCCCCGCATCAGGGTGCCGAGGCCGCCGGCGGCGCCGGTGAGCAGGACGGTGCGGGGAGCGGGCATACGGGATCTCCTCGGTGCGGGCGCGGGGTGTGGCGGGCGGCGCGGTGGTGCGGTGGTGAGGTGGCGGGGTGGAGCGGGCCGTGCGGAGCGGGATTCCGCCTGCGGGCGGCCCGGCGCGCGCCACGAGGGTGTGGCACCACCGTCCGACGCGTCACCGAAAGCGCCAAGCCCATGGAAAGCATTCACATGCATGGACAAGCTAAGAAGTCTCGGTGGATCGCGTCAAGTGCGGTCGCGACCGGACTGACCGACCTCCGGCCGGCGTTCCTCGTCTTGACCCGGGCCGCGTGGCTGGCTAGCGTGGACGCGTTCATGAATATGGACGACGATCAGACTTGTGCACATCTGAATCCGCTCCGGGAGCGCCCGTGACCTCAGCCGCCCTTGCCGCCCGACTCACCGATGTCGCCGGGCCGCTCTTCTTCCCCGTCACCGCCTTCGGGCCCGACGGCGCCGTCGACCTCGACGCCTTCCGCGCCCACGTGCGCACGGGCATCGACTCCGGTGCGGCGGCGGTCTTCGCCTGCTGCGGCACGGGCGAGTTCCACGCGCTGGCCCCGGAGGAGTTCCGGCTGGTCGTCGCCGCCGCCGTCGAGGAGACCGCCGGACAGGTGCCCGTGGTGGCGGGAGCCGGATACGGCACCGCCCTCGCGGTCCACTACGCGAAGCTCGCCGCGGAGGCGGGTGCGGACGGGCTCCTCGCCATGCCCCCGTACCTCGTCGTCGCGGGGCAGGAAGGGCTGCTCGCCCACTACACCGCGCTGGCCGGGGCCACCGGCCTGGAAACGATCGTCTACCAGCGCGACAACGCCGTCTTCACGCCCGAGACCGTCCTCGCCCTCGCCCGGACACCCGGCGTCATCGGCCTCAAGGACGGCGTCGGCGACCTCGACCTGATGCAGCGCATCGTCAGCGCCGTGCGGTCCGGAATGCCCGGCCGGGACTTCCTCTACTTCAACGGGCTGCCCACCGCCGAGCTCACGGGCCTCGCCTACCGGGGCATCGGGGTCACGCTCTACTCGTCGGCCGTCTTCGCCTTCGCCCCCGACATCGCCCTGGCGTTCTACCGCGCCCTGGACTCCGGCGACGACGACCTGGTCAACGCGCTGCTCGACCACTTCTACCGGCCGCTCGTCGAGCTGCGGGCGAAGGGCCGCGGTTACGCCGTCTCCCTCGTGAAGGCGGCCGTCCGGCTCGAAGGACTCGACGTCGGCCCCGTGCGCACCCCGCTGACCGAGCCGCCGGCCGCGCACGTCGAGGAGCTGGCCGGGATCATCGCGAACGGCCGCGCGCTGCTGGAGAAGCACGGCTCCGGGCAGGAGGAGCAGGGGTGAAGACCTCCGCCTTCCTCTATCCCTGGGACGTCGTCGGGGACCCGCACGCGGCCGCCCGGCTCGTGGACCTGGGCGTCCAGCAGGTCACCCTCGCCTCCGCGTACCACTCCACCCGGGCCCTGACCCCCCGCCACCCGGACCGCCGCGTCGTCACCGCCGAACACGCGGCGGTCCTCTACCCGCCGGACCCCGCCCGCTGGGCGGGCCGCCGGCTCCGCCCGTACGAGCAGACCTGGGTGTCCGGGGACGATCCGTACGCCGAGGCGGCCGAAGCCCTGGCCGGTGCGGGCCTCCAGGTGCACTCCTGGGTGGTCCTCGCCCACAACTCCCGCCTGGGGGCCGAACACCCGGACACCTCCGTCGTCAACGCCTACGGCGACCGCTACCCGTGGGCGCCCTGCATCGCGCGGCCTGAGGTCCGGGCGTACCTCGTGGACCTCGCGGCGGAGGCCGCCGTACGGCCCGGGGCGCTGGGCACCGAGCTGGAGTCGTGCGGCTGGTACGGCTTCGCGCACCTGCACGCCCACGACAAGACGGCGGGCGTCGGCCTCGGGGACGCGGCGCAGTACCTGATGTCGCTCTGCTTCTGCCCCGACTGCCGCGCCGGGTACGCCGGGACCGGGCTCGACGCCGACGAGCTGGCCGCCGCCGTGCGCCGCGCCCTGGAGCCCGTCTGGGCCGGGTCCGGCACAGTCGCGGCCGGCTGGTCCGGTGTGGGCGAGCTGCTCGGCGCCGGCCTGGCCGACGCCTCCCGCCGGTGGCGGGACGCGGTGGCCCGGGAGCTGCAGGAGGCGGCCGTCGCGGCGGTGCGGAGCGCGGCACCCGGCCCGGACTTCCAGGTCCTGCTGCACGCCGACCCGGCGTCCTACCGCACCGGCGCGAACGTCGGCGTGGACCCCGCGCACCTGCTGTCCACGGCGGACGGCGCGGTGCTGCCCTGCACCGGTGGCGAGGCGGCGCGCGAGGCGGTGCTCGGGCCGTTCGCCGGGCTGACCGGCGTGCTGGCCGCCAACTTCAACGTGGTGACGGGGATGGGCGGCAGCCCCGCCACGCTGGAACGCGACGCCGCGCACGCCCGCGCCCTCGGCGCGGGCGAACTGCGCCTGTACCACGCGGGACTGGCCTCCGGGCCTGACCTGGAGGCGGTCGCCGGCGCGCTCTCACGCATCAACCGGTGACGGGACCGGACCGGCGGACGCCCGCCGGTCCGGCCCGCTCCCGGGTCCGGCCTGCTCCTGCTTCCGGCCTGCGGTCGAGGAGGACGTGCCGGCCGGGCTGAGCCTTGACATGCCCGTGACCGAGCACCCGGTGGAGCTGGTGCGCGGCCTGGACGCCGGGTGGAAGCAGCTCGCCGAACGGCTGGAAGAGGCGGGGCTGGCGGCGAAGGTGTCCATCGAGGTGCGGGACGGGCGGGCGAAGCTGAACGTCGACAAGCCCGGCGCGCTCGGTGACCGAAAGCGCGGCACCATCCACCAGGCGTACCGCGACGGGATGGAGGACCGGCTCGGCGCGCTCGGCCTGGTCCTCGACGCCGTCATGCTCCGGACCACCCGGTACATCGACGCCGCCGCCGCCCGGCTCCAGGCCGAGGGTCACGAGATCCGCGGGGAGGACGTCGCCCGGCTCTCCCCGCTCAAGCACCGCAACCTGAACCTGCTCGGCCGCTACAGCTTCACCGCCTCGACCTCGGCCGATGGCGCCCTTCGCCCGCTGCGGGACACCGTGCACATCTCCGAGATGTGCCGCCTCGTCCGTGGCACCGGCCACATCCTCGACGTGCTCGACGTCCTCCACCGCGACCAGGTCGGCAGGGCGCCTGGCGCCTGGACGGGCCCGCGCCGCGGGGCACCTGCGCGATGACGCGGCTGCCCCGTGACGCCCCGCCCCCCAGCTGCGCGTGCCTGCCCCGTCGTGGACACCGGCACGGCCCTCGACGCCGTCCGCGCCGGTGGCGCCCCGCCCCGGATGACCGCGGTCAGCCCGGTCCCGGAGGTATCGAACCGGATACGGAGCCCGGTCGGCCGGGCCCGGCATCGCGCCGTCCCGCCTCGCTCGCGGGCACGGAGACCCGTCCTCCCGCACCTGCCGTGACCTGCGCCCTTCCGGCGGAGGCGCCACCTCATGGGCCACCCGCCGACAGGTGAGGAGGTGTCAGCATCCCGGCGTGCTCCGGCGAACCGCCCCGGCGGGTCCCGAACATTCTTCTGCCAGAAGCGTTGACGAAACATTCGCGGCCGCTCTAGCTTCATCGCGTCGTACTTCGTACGTCATATATGAGACGCGATACGCGAGATGCGAGAGCCCTTCACCCATGACCTTTGCGCCTGCCCCGATTCCGTCCCGGACCCAGTACGTGCTGGAGGCGATCAAGCACGCCATCCTCACCGCGCAGCTGAGACCGGGACAGGCGCTCGTCGAGACGGAGCTCGCGGCGCAGTTCGGGGTCTCGAAGACTCCGGTGCGCGAGGCCCTGAAGACCCTCGCGGGCACGGGCCTGGTGGTCATGAGCCAGTACAAGGGCGCCACCGTGCGGCTGGTCGACGCGACCATGGCCCGCGAGGTGTACGACGTACGCCTGCTCCTGGAGCCGGAGGCGCTGCGCCGCTCCATCACCCGCAGGGCCTCCCTGGAGGCGGCCCAGGAGGCGCTGGAGCGGGCCGACTCGGCGATCGACAAGGCCGACAGGTCACTGGCCAACCGGGACTTCCACCGGGCCCTCTACCTTCCGTGCGGCAACCCGCTGCTGGCCCGGATGCTCGACGAGATCCGTGATCAGGCCGCCCTCGTCTCGACCGTGGCCTGGGCGACCATCCCCTCCTGGGAGCGGGAGGCGGCCGAGCACAGGGAGATCCTGCGGCTCGCGCTGGCCGACGACGCGGCCGCCGCCGCCGGGGCTCTGCACGACCACATCGCATCCTTCGTACGCCGCGCGTTCCCCGACGACGAAGACGGGGGTGACACGGCGTGAAGCACCCGCTGGACCCGCACGACCAGCACCTCGACGAAAGGCCAGTCCGCATGGACCTCTCCCCGCTCAAGGCGGCCCTCGCAGACGTCGTGGCGATCCCGGTGACCCCGTTCGCCGAGGACGGCGGCATGGACACCGCCGCCCACCGCGCCCTGCTGCGACGGCTGCTCGACGGCGGCGTCCGCATCGTCACCCCGAACGGCAACACCGGGGAGTTCTACGCGCTGACCCCCGACGAGCGGCGCACGGTCACCGAGCTGACCGTCGACGAGACGGCCGGCCGGGCCACCGTCCTGGTGGGCGTCGGGCACGACGTACCGACCGCGGTGGCCGCCGCCGAGCACGCCAGGGACGCCGGTGCCGAGATGGTGATGGTGCACCAGCCCGTGCACCCGTACGTCTCCCAGGAAGGCTGGATCGACTACCACCGGGCCATCGCCGAGGCCGTCCCCGAGCTCGGGGTCGTGCCCTACATCCGCAATCCGCTGCTCGCCGGCGAACGGCTCGCCGAACTCGCCGACAGCTGCCCCAACGTCATCGGCGTCAAGTACGCGGTACCGGACGCCGCGCGCTTCGCGGCCTTCGCCCGTGACGCCGGCCTGGACCGCTTCGTCTGGATCGCCGGCCTCGCCGAGCTGTACGCCCCCTCCTACTTCGCCACCGGCGCCACCGGCTTCACCTCCGGCCTCGTCAACGTCGCCCCCGGAGTGTCGCTCGGCATGCTGGAGGCCCTGCGGGCCGGTGACTACGCCGCGGCGATGAAGGTGTGGGACCAGATCCGCCGCTTCGAGGACCTGCGCGCCGACCGGCAGTCCGCGAACAACGTGACGGTCGTCAAGGAGGCCCTGGCCGCGCTCGGGCTCTGCCGACGGGACGTGCGCGCGCCGAGCCGGGTGCTGCCCGAGGCGCAGCGCGCCGAGGTCGCCGGCCTGGTCGCCGGGTGGTCGATATGACCGGCGACACGGGCGGTCGCATCGCTCCCGAGGAGCTGCGCAGCCACCAGTGGTACGGCACGGACGGGCTGCGCTCCTTCAGCCACCGCGCCCGGACCCGCCAGCTCGGTTACCTCCCCGAGGAGCACCTGGGCAAGCCGGTCATCGCGATCCTCAACACGTGGTCGGACATCAACCCCTGCCACGTCCACCTGCGCGACCGCGCGCAGGCGGTCAAGCGCGGTGTGTGGCAGGCGGGCGGTTTCCCGCTCGAGTTCCCCGTCTCCACGCTCTCGGAGACATTCCAGAAGCCGACCCCGATGCTCTACCGCAACATGCTCGCCATGGAGACGGAGGAGCTGCTCCGCTCCTACCCCGTCGACGGCGCCGTGCTGCTGGGCGGCTGCGACAAGTCGACGCCCGCACTCCTCATGGGCGCCGCCTCCGTCGACCTGCCGACCGTGTTCGTGCCCGCCGGGCCGATGCTGCCGGGCCACTGGCGCAACGAGGTCCTCGGCTCCGGCACGGACATGTGGAAGTACTGGGACGACAAGCGGGCCGGACTCATCGGCGACTGCGAGATGGCCGAGCTGGAGAACGGGCTCGCCCGCTCCCCGGGCCACTGCATGACCATGGGCACGGCCTCGACCCTCACGGCGGCCGCCGAGGCGCTCGGCGTCACGGTGCCGGGTGCCTCGTCCATCCCGGCCGTGGACTCCGGCCACGATCGCATGGCGGCGCAGTCCGGGCTCCGGATCGTCGAACTGGTGTGGCAGCAAATGACGTTGTCGCAGATCCTCACCGCCGACGCGTACGAGGACGCCGTCGCCACCGTCCTGGCGCTGGGCGGCTCCACCAACGCCGTCATCCACCTGATCGCCATGGCCGGCCGCTCCGGGGTGAAGCTCACCCTGGACGACTTCGACCGCGTCGCCCGTACCGTCCCGGTCCTCGCCAACCTCCGCCCCGGCGGCAGGTACCTCATGGAGGACTTCCACTTCGCCGGCGGGCTGCCCGGCTTCCTGGCCCGGCTCACCGACGTCCTGCACCTGGACCGTCCCACCGTCACGCACAGCACGATGCGCGAACAGCTCGACGGGGCACTGGTGCACGACGACGACGTCATCCGCGAGCGGGACAACCCCCTGGCCGAGGAGGGCGGCGTGGCGGTGCTGCGCGGCAACCTGTGCCCCGACGGCGCGGTCATCAAGCACATCGCCGCCGAGCCGCACCTGCTGCGCCACACCGGGCCCGCGGTCGTCTTCGACGACTACAAGGAGATGCAGCGGACCATCAACGACCCCGCTCTGGCCCTCACCCCGGAGCACGTGCTGGTGCTGCGCAACGCCGGCCCGAAGGGCGGCCCCGGGATGCCCGAGTACGGCATGCTGCCCATCCCCGACTACCTCCTGAAGCAGGGCGTCCGGGACATGGTCCGGATCTCCGACGCCAGGATGAGCGGCACCAGCTACGGGGCGTGCGTGCTGCACGTCGCGCCCGAGTCGTTCGTCGGCGGTCCGCTCGCGCTGGTACGCACCGGCGACCTGATCACCCTGGACGTCGAGGCGCGGCTGCTCCACCTCGACGTCTCCGACGAGGAGATGGAGTCGCGCCGGGCCGGGTGGACCGAGCCGCCCGCCCGCTACGGCCGTGGCTACGGGGCCCTGTACCAGGACCAGATCACCCAGGCCGACACCGGATGCGACTTCGCGTTCCTGGCCCGGCAGGGGGACGTGCCCGACCCGTACGCGGGCTGAACCGGGCGGACAGTATTCGGCGCGCCCACCCGTCCGGTATCCCGAACGGCATGCGGTAAGCGCTTGCACCATGCACCGACCGCACGGCACCTCCAGCACCGCAAGCACCGCCAGCACCGCGCACACCCCCAGCACCCAAGCACCGCACAGCTCCTCCAGCACCGCACAGCACCTCCCAGAGATCGGAGACGCGTCATGGCCCAATCCGCAGCCGTGGCCACACCGCCGCCCAAGGCGAAAGCGCCCGGGCGCCGCTCGGCGACCCCCCGCCGCCTGCCGTATCTGCTGATAGCCCCCGCGGGCCTGCTGATGCTGGGCTTCATCGCCTACCCGGTGATCAGCGTCTTCTACTACAGCCTTCAGAACTACAACGTCACCAAGCCGTGGCGGAACGGCTTCGCGGGTCTCGACAACTTCACCCGGATCTTCACCGAGGACGACCAGTTCTGGTCGACCCTCGGCTTCAGCGCCCAGTGGGTCGTCACCCAGGTCAGCCTCCAGCTCGCGCTCGGTCTGGCGCTCGCCCTGATCGTCAACCAGACCTTCGTCGGCCGGGGCATCTCCCGGGCCATGGTCTTCTCCCCCTGGGCCGTCTCCGGCGTGCTCACCAGCACCATCTGGATCCTGCTCTACAACTCCTCGACCGGCTTCAGCCGCTATCTCGCGGACGCCGGCATCGGCGAGTACGGCACCTCGGTGCTCTCCGACACCGGGACCGTCTTCTGGGCGGCGACCGTCTCCGAACTCTGGCGGGGCGTCCCCTTCTTCGCCATCCTCATCCTCGCCGACCTCCAGTCCGTCTCCAAGGAGCTGTACGAGGCGGCCTCGGTCGACGGCGCCGGCCGGCTGCGGCAGTTCTTCCACATCACGCTGCCCCACCTGCGGGACGCGATCATCCTGGCCACACTGCTGCGCGGTGTCTGGGAGTTCAACAACGTCGACCTCCTCTACACCCTCACGGGCGGCGGTCCCGCCGGGGAGACCACCACCCTGCCCCTCTACGTCGCCAACACGGGCATCGAGGGCCACGACTTCGGTTACGCCTCCGCGCTCACCACCGTCGCCTTCGTGATCCTCCTCTTCTGCTCGATCGTCTACCTGCGCCTGAGCAAGTTCGGAGGCGAGAAGTGACCGCCGCACTCACGGAGAAGAACGGTGCCCGCACCCCGGGTCCGTCCATACGGCAGGACGGCCCGCCGCCCGCCACACACCGCCGCGCCAAGCGCGAGCGCGCCTTCGACGACGTACCGCGCTGGCAGATCTACGTGCCGCTCGGCGTCTACCTCGTCTTCACGCTCATCCCGTTCTACTGGATGTTCCTCTTCGCCGTCCGGCCCGCCGGCTCAACCTCGCTGGTGCCGTGGCCGATGACGGGGGCGCACTTCTCCAAGGTCTGGAACGAGCGGAGCTTCGCCGTCTTCTTCCAGAACAGCATGATCGTCGGCATCTGCACGCTGATCGCCACCACCCTGGTCGCGCTGGCCGGCGGATACGCCCTGGCCCGGTTCGACTTCAGGATCAAGGGCGCCTTCATGCTGGCCCTGCTCTGCTCGCAGTTCATCCCGGGCGCGCTGATGCTCGTACCGCTGTTCGAGATCTTCAAGAACCTCCAGATGATCAACTCGCTGGGCAGCGTCGTCATCGCGGAGACCGTCTTCCAGCTCCCCCTGTCGATCATCCTGATCAGCGGCTTCATCAAGAACGTGCCGGTCTCCCTGGAGGAGGCCGCCTGGGTGGACGGCTGCTCGCGCTTCAAGGCCTTCTGCGCCGTCGTCCTGCCGCTGCTGCGCCCCGGGCTGATCGCCGTCGGCTCCTTCGCCTTCGTCCACAGCTGGAACCACTTCCTGTTCGCCCTGATGTTCCTCAGCGAGCAGGACAAGCAGACGATCCCCGTCGGCCTCAACACCCTGATCGGCGCGGACAGCGTCGACCTGGGGGCGCTGGCCGCGGGCGGTGTCATCGCCGCCGTGCCCGTGGTGATCGTCTTCGCCTTCATCCAGAAGTGGCTCATCACCGGCTTCAGCGCCGGCGCCGTGAAGGGATGACCCGCATGCCGACACACGCCACCACCACACCCGTCCCGCTCGTCCTCGCGGGCGCCCGGGGGCACGGAAGATGGCACCTGGCCAACGTCCGGCGCCTCCAGCACCAGGGCCTCGTCCGGCTCGTCGGGGTGTGCGAGCTGAACCCGCTGACGGACGGGGAACTGGAAGCGTTCGCCGGCGAGATGCCCCAGCAGTCCGCCGACTTCGGCGCCCTCCTGGACTCCACCGGCGCCCGCGCCGCCATCATCTGCACCCCCATACCCACCCACACCGGGCTCGTCCTGGCCGCCGCCGCCCGCGGGGTCCACCTCCTCCTGGAGAAGCCGCCGGCGGCGACCTGGGCCGACTACGCCCGCATGGCCGACGGCGTACGGGAGGCGGGCGTCGCCTGCCAGATCGGCTTCCAGTCCTTCGGCTCGCACGCCGTGCCCGCCGTCAGGGAACTGGTGCGCGCGGGGGCCGTCGGCACGGTACGCGGCATCGGCGCCGCCGGCGCCTGGGTCCGCGACGACGCCTACTTCCGGCGGGCGCCCTGGGCCGGGCGGCGCCGGCTCGGCGGCACCGACGTCGTCGACGGGGTGCTCACCAACCCGCTGGCGCACGCCGTCGCCACCGCACTCGAACTCGCCGACCGGGGGACGGCCGAGGACGTGGCGTCCATCGAGACCGAGCTCTTCCGCGCCCACGACATCGAGGCCGACGACACCAGCTGCGTCCGCGTCACCACCACCGACGGGCCGCCGGTCACCGTCGCCGTCACCCTCTGCGCCGAGCGGGCGGGCGAACCCTACGTCGTCGTGCACGGCGACCGGGGCCGCATCACCTTCTGGTACAAGCAGGACCGCGTGCTCGTCCAGCGGGCCGGGCACGGGCCGGAGGAGGCCGTGCACGGGCGGACCGACCTCCTGGAGAACCTCGTCGGGCACCTCGTCGACGGCACCCCCCTCCTCGTGCCGCCGCACCGCACCGGGGCGTTCATGC
>NZ_JBEXWB010000222.1:0-10839 GCF_040629645.1 Streptomyces sp. NPDC005899
GTGGCGGCGGGGCGCCGGGGGGTGTCGGCGCGCTTCGCCGGCGACGAGGCGCGCGGCCTTTCGCTGCTGCTCATGTCTGCTCTCCCGGTGCGGCCTCGGCGTCCGGCACGCCCGCGAAGAGGTCGTGCTCCCGGCCACCATCGTCCCCGCCGGCCCGGCCGCGCACCAACTCGTAGTACTCGGTGGTGAAGACGGGCTGGCCCAGGCCGTTGGAGAGGGCGAAGAACGGGCCGTCCACGGCGATCTGGGTGGCGTGCGCCCGCATGGCGGCGGTCTTCGCCCCGGCGTACGGCGCACCGTCGATCTCGGTGGTGATCGTGGCGTCGTCCACCACGCCGGGGACGTCGTCGATCGCGGCGATCCCGGGGAAGGCGTGCGGGGCGGTCTCTCGGAGCCGGGCGAAGCCCTCCTCGGCCGCGGAGCGGGGTACCCGGTTCCAGTAGGTCTTCGCGATGCGGTGGGGCTCACCGGCCGCCCCGTCGTAGCCGGGGTCGGCGGCGAGTTCGGCGGCGCGCGTCGCGACGCGGTGCGCCTGGATGTGGTCCGGGTGGCCGTAGCCGCCGTCGGGGTCGTACGTGACGAGGACCTGCGGACGCACCGAGCGGATGACCTCGACGAGGTGACCGGCCGCCTCGTCGAGGTCCGCGTCCCAGAAGGCACCGGGCCGGTGGTTCTGCTCGGTGCCCATCATCCCTGAGTCGCGGTACCGGCCGGGGCCGCCCAGGAAGCGGTGGTCCGCCACCCCGAGCTCCCGCATGGCGGCGGCGAGTTCACCGATCCGGTGGGCGCCCAGGGTGCCGTCCCGGCCGGCTGCGAGGTGGGCCAGGTCCGGTGGGATGACCTCGCCCTCCTCGCCGAGCGTGCACGTCACCAGGGTGACGTGGGCGCCCTCGGCCGCGTATCTGGCCATGGTGGCGCCGTTGTTGATCGACTCGTCGTCCGGGTGGGCGTGCACCAGGAGCAGACGGCGGGCGGGAAGGTCCTTCATGGGACCAGCCTACGAGCCACCCGCCCCTCGCTCCGACCACCCCGCTGGGCCGGGTGGCATGAAAGGCTCCGGGGCGGGTACGCGCATCAGAACTTGATCCCACCGATCATGCCTGCCACGTTGGACGTCACCTCCGAGATGGTCGGGGCGATCGACGAGCTCGCGAGATAGAACCCGAGCAACATGCAGACCACCGCGTGTCCGCCCTTCAGTCCGGATTTCCGGATCAGCAGGAAGACGACGATCGCCAGCAGCACCACCGCCGAAATCGAGAGTGCCACGGCGGTTCACCTCCATCAGTACGGTCGGGACGGGCAGCACACATGGAGCCAGCAGGTTCATACCCACCGAGCGCTACGGATCATAACTATCCGTGCCGACGCATTGATCGGGGCACAGCAGCACGAGGGGCGCACGGCGGGGCTCGCGCGGGCTAGGTTCGGGGCCATGACCTCGAAGAATCTGTCGTTTCCCCGCCAGCACGCCCGGACCCAGCGGTTCACTCTGGGCGCACCTCGAGCGTTCACCGTCTCACCGGATGGGACGCGGGTGGTCTTCCTCCGCTCGTCCTCCGGCACCGACCGGACGAACCGGCTGCACGTGCTGGACACGGAGACCGGCGAGGAGCGGGTCGCCGCCGACCCCCACGCGCTGCTGGGCGGCACGGCGGAGAGCCTGTCACCTCAGGAGCGGGCCCGCCGCGAGCGGCTCCGGGAGGGCTCGGCGGGCATCGTCGGCTACGCGGTGGACGAGGCGGCCGAACTGGCCGCGTTCGCCCTGTCGGGCAAGGCATACGTCGCCGAGCTGAGAGCCGGGACGGCGCGCGCCCTGCCCGTACCGGGCCCGGTGCTCGACCCGCGCCCCTCCCCCGACGGCCGCCACGTCGCCTACGTCTGCCGGGGCGCGCTGCGGGTCATGGGGGCGGAGGGGGCGGACGACCGGGCGGTCGCCGAACCCGAGGACGAGCACACGTCCTACGGTCTCGCCGAGTTCGTCGCGGCGGAGGAGATGAGCCGCTACCGCGGCTTCTGGTGGTCGCCGGAGTCGGACCGCCTGCTGGTCGCCCGGGTCGACGACAGCGCCGTCCGGCGGTGGTGGATCGCGGATCCCGCACACCCGGGCAACGAGCCCGCCGAGGTCGCCTACCCGGCCGCGGGGACGGCCAACGCCGAGGTGCGGCTCTTCCTCATGGGTCTGGACGGAGCCCGGACGGAGGTGCTCTGGGACCGCGCCCGCTTCCCGTACCTGGCCCGGGTCCACTGGTCCCCGCACGGCGCCCCCCTGCTCCTGGTGCAGGCCCGTGACCAGCGCAGCCAGTGGTGCCTGGCCGTGGACACGGACAGCGGCACGACGCGTACGGTGCACGTCGACGAGGACCCGATCTGGCTGGAGCTCTTCGCCGGGGTCCCCGCGTGGGCGCCCGGCGGACGGCTCGTGCGGATCACGGACGAGGGGGGCGCACGGGTGCTCTCGGTCGGTGACCGGCTCCTGACCGACGACCGGTTGCACGTGCAGGCGGTGCTGGACATCGGGGAGTCCGACGTCCTGGTGTCGGCCACGGCGGGTGAGCGGGCGGCGGCTCCCGAGACCGGCGAGAGCCATGTGTACCGGGTCGGCGAACTGGGCGCCGAGCGCGTCAGCGAAGGCCCCGGCGTGCACTCGGCGGTCCGCGCGGGCGGGGTGACGGTCCTGGTGTCGGCCTCCCTGGACCACCCGGGGACGTCCGTACGCGTCCTGCGCGACGGCGAGCCGGTCGCCACCGTCGCCAACCTGGCCCAGGAACCCGTGCTGACGGCCCGGGTGCGGCTGACGGAAGGGGGCGCACGGCGCATTCCGTGCGCCGTACTGCTCCCCACCGGTTACACGGAGGCGGACGGTCCGCTTCCGGTCCTGATGGATCCGTACGGCGGCCCGCACGGCCGCCGGGTCGTCGCGGCGCACAACTCCCACCTCACCTCGCAGTGGTTCGCCGACCAGGGGTTCGCGGTGGTCGTCGCGGACGGCCGCGGCGCTCCCGGCCGTTCGCCCGGGTGGGAGAAGGCGGTCAGGGACGACCTGGCCCTCACCCTCGACGACCAGGTCGAGGCCCTGCACGCGCTGGCCGGACGCTTCCCGCTGGATCTGGCGAAGGTGGCGATGCGCGGCTGGTCCTTCGGCGGCTACCTCGCGGCCCTCGCCGTGCTGCGGCGCCCGGACGTCTTCCACGCGGCCGTCGTGGGCGCCCCGGTGACGGACTGGAGGCTGTACGACACCCACTACACCGAGCGGTACCTCGGCGACCCGGCGAAGCAGCCCCAGGTGTACGCGGACAACTCGCTGGTGACGGACGAGGGGCTCTCCCGCCCCGCCGGCCAGGCGCGGCCGATGATGATCGTCCACGGACTGGCCGACGACAACGTGGTGGTCGCCCACGCCCTGCGGCTGTCGTCGGCCCTGCTGTCGGCGGGGCGCCCGCACGAGGTGCTGCCGCTGAGCGGGGTGACGCACATGACCCCGCAGGAGCAGGTGGCGGAGAACCTGCTCCTGCTCCAGGTGGACTTCCTCAGGCGGTCGCTGGGGCTGGCCCGCGCCTGACGTCCGGCGGCGTCACCAGCCCGGCGGCCGGGAGGCGGGCGGCGGCGGCCCGAACCCGCCGCCGGGCTGCCCGCCCTGCGGGTACCCGTGGCCGGGCCCCTGCCCGGGCTGCCCGGCGGGTGGGTAGCCGTACCCGGGCTCGCCCGGGGGACGGCTGTATCCGGATTCCGGGGGCGGGTAGCCGTATCCGGGGCCGGAGGGCGGGTAGCCGTATCCCTCGTGGCCTCGGCCGTCCGCGTCCGCCGGCCCCCCGCGCGCCAGGGCGGGGAGCGCCGTCGCCCCGGCGAGGGCGAGCAGGAAGGAGGTGAGCACGACGAGCTGGTACTCGGTCCCCAGGTCCCCGAAGCGGTCGAGCAGTTCGTGGTGGACGGCCCGGGCGATGCCGAAGACCCCCGAGAACAGCAGGAACGCGGCGGCGATCATGCCGAACGGCCGGGCGTGGACGGCACGGAGGAGGGCCGTGAACGCCACCACCAGGCAGAGCAGTGCCAGCACGGCCCCGCTCCATCCGGGCGGGGCGCCGGTCAGTTCCACCCGGACGGCGCTCGACCCGGTGAACCAGCCGGGATAGAGCCGGGAGGGGAAGGTGACGAACTGGCGGATCTCCCAGGCGAGCAGTACGGCCCCCGCGGCACCGAGCGCCAGGAAGGCGGCGACGGCGGCTCCCCGGCCGGGCCGGGTGGGGAGCGGTTCGCGGGTTTCCGCGGACGGTCTGCGGCCCGCGCTCCCGGTGACGATCAGTGCGAGGGCGGCGGCCAGGGTGACGAAGGTACCGATCATGGCGCGGGTCCGCAGTTCGTCGCCGTACCGGCCGTCCATCCAGGAGGCGCCGATGGTCCAGACGCCGGGCAGCCGCAGGACGAGGGTGACCACACCCGTGGCGACCATCGCCGAGGCGGCCACCCGGGAGCGCAGCGCGGCGAACGTGGCGGCACAGCAGACGACGAACAGGACGGGGTCGCCCTGCGAGGTGGCGGGCAGGGCGTCCGGGCGGGCGTCGGTGTACCCGGCCCAGTAGCGCAGGAGGTCCTGCGGATCACCGGCCGCCCGGAGGTCCCGCACGATCCAGCCCGCGGCGACGACGCCGAGCACGGCGCACAGCACCGCGCCGGTGATCCTGGCTCCCCGTGTGAGTGTCACCCCAGCGATCCTCCACCGCGGCCGGCGGATGGACAAGAGGACCTCTGCGGCCTCGCGGGCACGGGTAACCGGCCGGGGCGACGTGATGAACGCCCCGGCCGGTCCACGGCACCCGCACGGCCGTACGCTCCCCATGGTGGAGCGTTCGTATATCGGTGCGGGAACAGGCGAGTTGCCTCCGCGTTAACGGATCCGCCACCCTCCCGTCAGAGCGTCTTCCCGTCCTCGGCGCCGGGTGACGGCGGCTTCGGCGGCGCGTCCCCGGGTTCCGGGGCGGGCGGCGGGACGCCCGGCGGGACCACCTGCTTGTCCTCGGCGAAGTGGCACGCGGAGTCGTGCCGGGCGGGCGTCGGCGTGTCCCGCAGGACCGCCGGCACGGCCAGCAGCGGCACCTCCAGCGCGCACCGCTCCCGCGCCTTCCAGCAGCGTGTGCGGAAGCGGCAGCCCGAGGGGATGTTCGCCGGCGAGGGCACGTCACCGTGGAGGATGATCCGCTCGCGGTGCTCCCGGGCCGCCGGGTCGGGCACCGGGACGGCGGAGAGCAGCGCCTGGGTGTACGGGTGCGTGGGGTGGTCGTAGATCTCCTCGTCCGTGCCGATCTCGACGATCCGGCCCAGGTACATGACGCCCACGCGGTCGGAGATGTGGCGGACGATCGACAGGTCGTGCGCGATGAACAGGAAGCTCAGGTCGAATTCGGCCTGGAGCCGGTCCAGCAGGTTGACCACCTGGGCCTGGACCGACACGTCCAGTGCCGAGACCGGCTCGTCCGCGACGATGATCTCCGGGTTGAGCGCGAGGCCGCGGGCGATGCCGATGCGCTGGCGCTGGCCGCCGGAGAACTGGTGCGGATAGCGGTTGATGTACTCGGGGTTGAGCCCGACGACGTCCAGCAGGTCCTGCACCCTGCGGCGCCGGTTCCCCTTGGGCGCGACCTCGGGGTGGATCTCGTACGGTTCCCCGATGATGTCGCCGACCGTCATGCGCGGGTTGAGCGAGGTGTACGGGTCCTGGAAGACCATCTGGATGTTGCGGCGCACGGCCTTCAGCGCGCGGCCGGACAGCTTGGTGACGTCCTCGCCCTTGTAGCGGATCGCGCCCGAGGTGGGCGGCTCCAGGTGGACGAGCATCTTGGCGACGGTCGACTTGCCGCACCCGGACTCCCCCACGATGCCGAGCGTCTCGCCCGCCGCCAGGTCGAAGTCCACGCCGTCGACGGCTCTGACGGCGCCGATCTGCTTCTTGAAGAGGATCCCCCGGGTCAGCGGATAGTGCTTGACCAGGCCGCGCACCTCCAGGATGGGGTCACCCCCGGCGCGGCGCCGGGGCCGGCCGGGTGCCGTGCCCTCGGTGAGGAGTGTGGAACCGCCGGGACCGCCGTCCCGCCCCGCGTCGTCAGCGCTCATCGAGCGTCTCCTTCCAGAAGTGGCAGGCGCTCCGGCGTTCCTCGTCCACCGTGTAGAGCGGCGGCACGTCCGTACGGCAGACGTCCCGGGCCTGGGGGCAGCGGGGGTGGAAGGGGCAGCCCGGCGGGATGTGCAGCAGGTTGGGCGGCAGCCCCTTGATCGCGTAGAGCTCCTGCCCCTTCTGGTCCAGGCGCGGGATCGAACGGAGCAGGCCCTTGGTGTACGGGTGGGCGGGTGCCCGGTAGATGGGGTGGACGGGCGAGGTCTCGACGATCCGGCCGGCGTACATCACGGCGATCCTGTCGGCGACGTCGGCCACCACACCGAGGTCGTGGGTGATGAGGATGAGGCCCATGTTGAACTCGCTCTGCAGTTCGGCGAGGATCTCCATCACCTGTGCCTGGACCGTCACGTCGAGGGCGGTGGTCGGTTCGTCGGCGATGATGAGCGAGGGTTCCAGTGCCATCGCCATGGCGATCATGATGCGCTGGCGCATGCCGCCGGAGAACTGGTGCGGGAAGTCGCCGATGCGCTGCCCGGCGGCGGGGATGCGCACCCGGTCCATCAGCTCGACGGCCTTGGCCCTCGCGTCCTTGCGGGACATCCCGCGGTGCACGACGAACATCTCGCCGAGCTGGGCGCCGACGCTGAGCACCGGGTTCAGGGAGGAGAGGGCGTCCTGGAAGATCATGGCCATCTCCTGGCCCCGGACCTTCCGCCGCTCCTCGGCCTTGAGCTTCAGCAGATCGCGGCCCTTGAAGAGGATCTCGCCGCCGCTGATCCTCCCGGGCGGCATGTCGAGGATGCCCATGATCGCCTGCGCGGTGACGGACTTCCCGGAGCCCGACTCCCCGAGGACGGCCAGCGTCTCCCCCTCGGCCACCGAGTAGTTGACGCCGTTGACGGCCTTGGCCACCCCCTCCCGGGTGTGGAACTCCACGTGCAGGTCGCGCACTTCGAGCAACATGGCAGCGGGCTCCTCAGCGCAGCTTGGGATCGAGGGCGTCGCGCACCGCGTCGCCGAGCATGATGAAGGCGAGCACCGTGACCGCCAGGGCCCCGGCGGGCCAGAGCAGCATGTGCGGTGCGTTGCGGATGTACTGGGAGGCGGCGGAGATGTCGATGCCCCAGGACACGGCCGGCGGTTTCAGGCCGACGCCGAGGAAGGACAGGGTCGCCTCCAGTGAGATGTAGGTGCCCAGCGCGATGGTCGCGACGACGATCACCGGGGCGATCGCGTTGGGCGTGATGTGCCGCAGCATCAGGCGCGAGTTGGAGGCGCCCAGCGCCCGGGCGGCCTGGACGTAGTCGTTCTGCTTCGCGGTGATGACGGAGCCCCGGGCGATGCGGGCGATCTGGGGCCAGCCCAGCAGCACGATGAAGCCGATCACGGGCCACACCGTGGAGCTGGTGACCACGGAGAGGAAGACCAGACCGCCCAGGACCACCGGGATGCCGAAGAAGACGTCCGTGAGGCGGGAGAGCACGGCGTCCCAGGCGCCTCCGAAGAATCCCGCGAGGCCGCCCAGCACTCCTCCGAGCAGGGAGACGCCGAGCGTGGAGCAGACGCCGACGGCCACCGAGGTCCGTGCCCCGTAGACGGTGCGGGTGTAGACGTCGCAGCCCTGCCCGTCGAAGCCGAACGGGTGGCCCGGCTGGGAGCCCTCCTGGGCCTTGGCCAGGTCGCAGTTGAGCGGGTCCTGGTCCGTGATCAGCGAGGGCCAGATCGAGATCACCACCAGGAAGAGGATGACCAGCCCGGAGATGATGAAGACCGGGTTGCGCCGGAGGTCGCGCCAGGCGTCGGACCACAGGCTGCGCGGCCTGCCGGCGGGTCCGGTGCCCTCGGGGCCGCCGGGCGTCTTCTCCAGCGTGGTGCCCTCGTCCATGGCGAGGTCCATGCCCCCGCCCGCCCCGGCCCCCGAGATCGCCCCGCTCCCCGTCGCGTCCCACGGCTGCTGCTCAGGCATAGCGGATCCTCGGGTCGAGTACGGCGTACAGGAGATCGACGATCAGGTTGGCGGCCAGGAACACGAGGACGAGGACGGTGACGAAGCCGACGACGGTCTGGGAGTTCTGGCGCAGGATCCCCTGGTAGAGCTGGTAGCCGACCCCGTGGATGTTGAAGATGCGCTCGGTGACGATCGCCCCGCCCATCAGGGCGCCCACGTCCGTGCCGATGAAGGTCACGACGGGGATGAGGGAGTTGCGCAGCAGGTGCCGCACGACCACCCGCCGCCGGGGCAGGCCCTTGGCCACGGCGGTGCGGACGTAGTCGGCGCGGGCGTTCTCGGCGATCGAGGTCCGGGTGAGCCGGGTGACGTAGGCCAGCGAGACGGACGCCAGCACCAGGCCCGGAAGGATCAGCTCGTCGACGGGTGCCTCGGGGGAGACGGACGGCTTGATCACGCCCCACTTCACTCCGAGGAGGAGCTGGAGCAGCAGGCCGGTGACGAACGTCGGCACGGCGATGACCACCAGGGTGAGGATCAGCACCCCGGTGTCCACGGGCCGCCCGCGGCGCAGCCCCGTGACGACACCGAGGCTGATGCCGATGACGATCTCGAAGACGATGGCGACGAGGGTGAGCCGGATGGTGATGGGGAAGGCGGTGGCCATCAGCTCGGTGACCTCCTGCCCGTTGAACGCGGTGCCGAAGTCCCCGGTGAAGATGTTGCCCATGTAGGTCACGTACTGCTGCCACACGGGCTTGTCGAGGCCGAACTCGGTGCGCAGCTGGGCGGCGGTCGCGGGGTCGCACTGGCGGTCGCCGCAGAGGCCCGCGATGGGGTCGCCCATCACGTTCACCATGAGGAAGATCAGCAGCGTGGTGCCGAAGAAGACCGGGATCATCTGCAGCAGCCGCCGGATCACATAACGTCCCATGAGGGCTCCGGGGGTCGGGGCGAGCGTGCGGAGGGACCGGGAAGCCGGGTGGCCGGCGCGGGTCGCCGCACCGGCCGCCCGGCTTCAGTGGGTCACTTGACCTTGATCTCGTTGTAGACCGGGACGCTGAACGGGTTGAGCGAGACGTTCTCGACCCGGTCCGAGTAGCCGGCGCTGCCGTTCTGGTACCAGAGCGGGATGACGGGCATCTGCTCGGCGAGGACCTTCTCCGCGTCCTGGAAGGTGCTGACGGCCTGTGCCTTGTCGCTCTCGGCGTTGGCCTTGTCCACCAGGTCGTCGAACTTCTCGTTGCTCCACTTGCCGTCGTTGGAGGAGGCGTTCGTGTAGTAGAGCGGCTGGAGGAAGTTCTGGATCAGCGGGTAGTCCATCTGCCAGCCCGCGCGCCAGGCGCCCTTCAGCTTCTGCGTGGAGACCTGGCTGCGGAAGTCGGCGAAGGTGCCGACCGGCGCCCCCACACACGCCTTGTTGTCGCCCATGACGTTGTTGATGCTGTTGCAGACGGCGTCGACCCACTCCTTGTGGGAGCCGGTGTCGGCGTTGTAGGAGACCTTGAGCTGGCCGCCGGGGATGCCGCCGCCCTCCTCGATCAGCTTCTTGGCCGCCGCCTTGTCGTACACGCACGGGGAGCCGCACAGGCCCTTCTTGAAGCCGCCTTCGGCACCGAGGACCGGGGACGTCCAGTCGGAGGCCGGGGTGCGGGTCTTCTGGAAGATCTGGCCGGTGATCTGCTCGCGGTTGATCGCCATCGACAGCCCCTGGCGGACCTTGGCCGCGTCCGGGGTGTCCCATGCCTTGACGTAGAACGGGAACGCGAGCGTCTGGATGATGCCGGCCGGTGTGTTGATGTACCGGTCGCCCAGGTCCGCCCGCACGTTCTTCAGCTGGGAGGCGGGCACGTCGTCGACGAGGTCGAGGTTGCCCGCCGTCAGGTCGGTGTAGGCGGTGTTGTTGTCGGTGTAGACCTTGAGGTCGATGCCGCCGTTCTGCGCCTTGTCCGGGCCCGGGTACCCGTCCCACCTGCGCAGGTTCATCGAGGAGCCCTTGGCGTAGTTCTGGATGGTGTAAGGGCCGTTGCCGACGGGCTTGGAGAGCCAGGCGTCGTGGTCGGTGTAGAACGTCTTGGGCAGGGGCACGAAGGCCGCGTAGCCGAGGGTGTCGGGCCAGAGCGAGAACTTCTGCGACAGCCTGGCCTTGAAGGTCGTGCCGTTGACGACCTGGAGACCGGTGAGCTTGTCCGCGGTGGCCGAGCCGGACTCGGGGTGGACCTTGTCGTAGCCGTCGATGTACTGGAAGAAGTAGGCGTTCTTCTGGTTGTTCTTCAGGGCGGCGCCGTAGTTCCAGGCGTCCACGAAGGACTGCGCGGTGACCTTCTCCCCGTTGCTGAAGGTCCAGTTGTCCTTAATGGTGATCGTGAAGTTCTGGGAGTCCTTCGACTCGATCGTCCGGGCGATCTCGTTCTTGGCCTCGCCGGTCTTGGGGTCGTAGCGCACCAGGCCGCGGAAGACCATGTCGAGGACCTTGCCCCCCTGCACCTCGTTCGTGTTCGCGGGCTCCAGCGGGTTCTGCGGGTCCCCCCAGGAGGAGCTCACGATGCCGTCGGCGCCACCACCGCTGCCGCCGCCGTCCCCGCCGCCGCAGGCCGTCGCTGCCAGGGCCGCGGCGACCGCGCATGCGGCCCACCTCACCTGTGTGGCTCCGCGCATGGAGTGCCTCCTAGGGTTCCCTTGAGTAGCTCAATGCCCCATATCACCTCATATGACGGTGCGACGCATGTTCATGTCCTCCGTACGGGAACCACGGACACACGGAGGCGCCCGGCCCCTC
>NZ_JBEXWB010000223.1:0-10822 GCF_040629645.1 Streptomyces sp. NPDC005899
CCCGGTGCGTCCGCATCCGGCCGGCAGGCGCCCGGCCCCGGCCGTCAGCCCTTGAGCGCCCGGACCGCCGAGGCGGCCAGGTCGTCCAGGTATCCCTTGGGGAGGTCGCCCCGGACCACCACGAGGCGCCAGTACAGCGGTCCGACGATCAGGTCGAGCGCCCGGTCCGGATCGCTGCCCTCGGGCAGTTCCCCCCGGGCCACCGCCGCCCGGACCACGACTGCGGCCACTCCCTGCTGCTGGTCCAGCAGCGCCGCCTTGATGGCGTCGGAGATCTCCGGGTTGCGGGCGGCCTCGACCAGCAGGTCGGGGATGACCTGCGAGGCGACGGGGTGGCGCAGGGCGTACGCGGCCAGTTCGAGGACGGCGCGCACGTCCCCGTGGAGGCTGCCGGTCGCAGGCGCCGGCATGCCCTGGGCGGCGACGGCCGCGACGAGGTCGAGGACGAGGTGCAGCTTGGACTTCCAGCGGCGGTAGACGGCGGTCTTGCCGACGCCCGCCCGCCGCGCGATGCCCTCGATCGACATCCGCGCGAAACCCACCGCGGCCAGCTCCTCGAAGACGGCACCGCGGATCGCGTCGGTCACGTCCTCACGCAGCACCGCGGCACCGGCCGGGGGTCGGCGCCCGGTTCGCCGTTCGCTGGTCATGGCCCGAATGATAGACCGCGACGACGAAACGGTTGCGTTGCGGCGTACACACGTCCTAGTCTCGGCGTTGCGACGATACGGTCCCGTCCCATCCGACGGGCTCGCGTCCGCACTGATCGCCCCGTTCCTCCCGCCCTCCGTCGAAAGCGATCACGGTGAGCCAGACAGCAGCACCGCCGGCCCCGGCGGAATCCGCCCCGCCCGCCCTCCTGCCGGTGTACGCACCCGGCGAGCTGGCCGCACTCGCCGCCCGGCACGGGCTGGCCGTCAGCGGGGCCAGGCCCTCGCTCGCCGAGTACGTCCGGCAGCTGTGGGGCCGCAGGCACTTCATCACCGCGTTCGCCACCGCCAAGCTGACCGCCCAGTACAGCCAGGCGAAGCTGGGCCAGATCTGGCAGATCATGACCCCGCTGCTGAACGCGACGGTCTACTACTTCATCTTCGGCATCCTGATGAACACCAAGCACGGGGTCCCCGACTTCGTGCCCTTCCTCGTCACCGGCGTCTTCATCTGGACCTTCACGTCGAGTTCGATCACCGCGGGCACCCGGGCGATCAGCGGCAACACCGGACTCGTCCGCGCGCTGCACTTCCCGCGGGCGTCCCTGCCGATCGCCCTCGCCCTCCAGCAGCTCCAGCAGCTGATGTTCTCGCTGGGCGCCCTCGTCGTGATCCTCCTGGCCTTCGGCCAGTACCCGCAGCCCTCCTGGCTCCTCGCGGTCCCCGCCCTCGGCCTGCAGGCCGTGTTCAACACCGGCGTGTCCATGGTCGTGGCCCGACTCGCCGCGAAGACCCCCGACATCGCCCAGCTGATGCCCTTCGTGCTGCGCACCTGGATGTACGCGTCGGGCGTCATGTGGAGCCTGGACACCCTGCTGACGGGGGACCGGGTCCCGCGCCTCGTCCTGCTGGCACTGGAGTGCAACCCGGCCGCCGTCTACATCGACCTCATGCGGTACGCGCTGATCGACAGCTTCACCAGGGAGCAGATGCCCCCGCACGTATGGGCCGTCGCGGCGGGCTGGGCGCTCGTCTGCGGGATCGGCGGTTTCGTCTACTTCTGGAAGGCCGAGGAGCGTTACGGACGTGGCTGACACCACCGGCACACGCGTGCCCACCGTCGTCGTCGACGACGTCCACATCACCTACACGGTCAACGGCGCCCGCACCGGCCGGGGCAGCGCCACCTCCGCCCTGAACCGGATCATCTCGCGGGGACAGCCCCGGGGCGCCCGGCAGGTGCACGCCGTGAAGGGCGTCAGCTTCGCCGCGTACAAGGGCGAGGCCATCGGCCTGATCGGTTCCAACGGATCGGGCAAGTCCACGCTCCTCAAGGCGATCGCGGGCCTGCTGCCCCCGTCGCGGGGCCGCGTCCACACCCAGGGGCAACCCTCACTCCTGGGAGTGAACGCCGCGCTGATGAGCGACCTCTCCGGGGAGCGCAACGTCGTCCTGGGCGGGCTGGCCATGGGCATGACCCGAGACCAGATCCGCGAGCGCTACCAGGACATCGTCGACTTCTCCGGCATCAACGACAAGGGCGACTTCATCACGCTGCCGATGCGCACGTACTCCTCGGGTATGGGGGCGCGACTGCGCTTCTCCATCGCGGCCGCCAAGAGCCACGACGTCCTGCTCATCGACGAGGCGCTCTCCACCGGCGACGCCAACTTCCGGCGGCGCAGCAGGGACCGGATCATGGAACTGCGCGAGGAGGCGGGGACGGTCTTCCTGGTCAGCCACAGCAACGCGTCGATCACCGAGACGTGCGACCGCGCGCTGTGGCTGGAGGCGGGCACCCTGCGGATGGACGGTCCCGCCGACCAGGTCGTGGCGGCGTACGAGAAGTTCACCGCGCCCTCGAAGGCCCGCAGGTGACACCACCGCCGGACGGGGCGACGGCCGCACGGGGGACGGCGTAGCCCCCGTACTGAACGCATGAGACTGCCGGAGGGCCCGATCGGGCCGTCCGGCAGTCTCATGGGCGAGCGGCTCCGGAGCCGCCAGGGATCACGCGTGCGTACGCAGCAACGTCCGCATCGTCCGCATGGCCACCGACAGGTTGGCCAGGTCGAAGGCGTCCGAGCTCTGGATCTCCTCCAGGGTGGAGCGCGAACGCGCCAGGATCGGTGCGTTCCTCTCCTCCCAGGCGGCGAACCTCTCCTCGGGCGTCGACGTCCCGTCGCCCACGGCCAGTACGTCCGCGGTCAGCGCTGCGTGGGCGGCGTACAGGTCCTCACGGATGGAGGCGCGGGCCATGGACTGCCAGCGGTCGGCCCGCGGCAGTTCGATGATCCGGTCCATCAGCTGGGTGATCCCCAGCCGGTCCGCGAGGTCGTAGTAGACCTCGGCGACCGCCAGCGGGTCCTTGCCCGTACGGTCGGCGATGGCCACGATGTCCAGCGTCGGGAAGGCCGACGAGAAGCCCGCGACCCGCACCGCCAGCTCCTCGGGAACACCCACCGAGGTGAGTTCCTCCAGGATCGACCGGTACCAGTCGAGGTCCGCGCCCTTGAGCAGCTGGGGCAGCTCGTTCCACACCTTCTCGACGCCTTCGCCGAAGAAGGCGACGGTCCCGGCGATCTCGACCGGCTGCGGCCTGTTGCCGAGCAGCCACCGCGCCCCTCGCTCCACCAGCCGGCGCGAGTGCAGCCGGATCCGGGTCTGCACGTCGGCGGCCACCTGGTTGTCGAGCGCCTCGACGGCGTCCCACACGTCGGAGAGTCCGAAGATCTCCCGGGCGGCGAACTGCGCCCGCACGATCTCCTCGAGCGAGGCCCCCGTCTCCTCCCGCAACCGGTGCAGGAACGTCGAACCACCACTGTTCACGGTGTCGTTGACGAGCACCGTCGTGATGATCTCGCGCCGCAGGGCGTGCCCGTCGACCGCCTCCGGGTAGGCCGCGCTCAGCTGCTTCGGGAAGTAGGCGTGCACCAGCTTCTGCAGGTGCGGGTCGTCCGGCAGGCTGGTGGAGATCAGCTCGTCGGCCGCCGTGATCTTCGTGTAGGCGATCAGCACGGCCAGTTCCGGCTGGCTGAGACCCCTGCCGTGGTTCAGCAGCTCGCGGATCTGCCGGTCGTTGGGCAGGAACTCCAGCGCCCGGTCCAGGTGTCCCTCGCGGCCGAGCCTGCGCATGAACCGCTGGTGTGCGTGGAGCAGCGAGGGAGCCTGGGTGCAGGCGTTGGCGAGCGCGACGTTCTGCGCGTAGTTGTTCCGCAGGACGAGCTGCCCGACCTCGTCGGTCATCTCGGCGAGGACCTTGTTGCGCTGCTTGACGGTCATGTCGCCGTCCCGGACGAGGCCGTTGAGCAGGATCTTGATGTTCACCTCGTGGTCCGAGGTGTCCACACCGGCGCTGTTGTCGATGGCGTCGGTGTTGATCCGGCCGCCGGCCCGGGCGAACTCGATGCGGCCGAGCTGCGTGGCCCCGAGGTTCCCGCCCTCGCCGACCACCCGGGCGCGCAGGTCCTCACCGTTGACACGGATCGCGTCGTTGGCCTTGTCACCGACGTCGGCGTTCGACTCGGCGGACGACTTGATGTACGTGCCGATGCCGCCGTTCCACAGGAGGTCCACCGACGCCTTGAGGATGTTCTGCATCAGCTCGGCCGGGGTCATCTTGGTGACCTTCGCCTCGATGCCGAGGGCCTCGCGGATGTGCGCGTTGATCGGGATCGACTTCGCCGAACGCGGGTGGACGCCGCCGCCCGGGGAGAGCAGCGACGCGTCGTAGTCCGCCCAGGAGCTGCGCGGGAGGTCGAACAGCCGGCGCCGCTCCGCGTAGGACGTCGCCGCGTCCGGGTTCGGGTCGATGAAGATGTGCCGGTGGTCGAACGCCGCGACCAGCCTGATGTGCTCGGAGAGCAGCATGCCGTTGCCGAAGACGTCACCGGACATGTCGCCGACACCGACGACGGTGAAGTCCTCCGTCTGGGTGTCACGCCCCAGCTCGCGGAAGTGCCGCTTCACGGACTCCCACGCGCCGCGGGCGGTGATCCCCATGCCCTTGTGGTCGTATCCGGCGGAACCACCGGAGGCGAAGGCGTCACCGAGCCAGAAGCCGTAGGCCTCGGCGACCTCGTTGGCGATGTCGGAGAAGCTCGCGGTGCCCTTGTCGGCCGCGACGACGAGGTAGGTGTCGTCCTCGTCGTGGCGCACGACGTCGGCCGGCGGCACGACCTCGCCCGTCACCATGTTGTCGGTGATGTCGAGCAGCGCCGAGATGAACGTCTTGTAGGAGGCGATGCCCTCGGCGAGCCAGGCGTCACGGTCGACGGCCGGGTCCGGGAGCTGCTTGGCGACGAAGCCGCCCTTGGCGCCCACGGGCACGATCACGGTGTTCTTGACCATCTGCGCCTTGACCAGGCCGAGGATCTCCGTGCGGAAGTCCTCCCGCCGGTCGGACCAGCGCAGACCGCCGCGGGCGACCTTGCCGAAGCGCAGGTGGACGCCCTCCACGCGGGGCGAGTAGACCCAGATCTCGAACGCCGGGCGGGGCGCGGGCAGGTCCGGGATGGCCTGCGGGTCGAACTTCATCGAGACGTAGGCGTGCGGGGTGCCGTCCGCGGCCGCGCTCTGGAAGAAGTTGGTCCGCAGCGTGGCCTTGATGACGGTGAGGAAGGACCGCAGGATCCGGTCCTCGTCGAGCGAGGCCACCTGGTCCAGGGCCCCGTCCAGCTCCTCGAGCAGCCCGTCGGTCAGCTCCGTACCGGCCTTCTGCCGGCTCGGGGCCATCCGGGCCTCGAAGAGGGAGACCAGCAGCCGCGTGGTGTGGACGTTGTTGCGGAGGGTGTCCTCCATGTAGTCCTGGCTGAACGTCGAGCCGGCCTGCCGCAGGTACTTCGCGTAGGCGCGCAGCACCATCGCCTGGCGCCAGTCCAGCCCCGCGCCCAGCACGAGCGCGTTGAAGCCGTCGTTCTCCGCCCGGCCGGTCCAGACGGCCGCGAAGGCCTCCTGGAAACGCTCCCGGGCGTCGTCGGCGAGGTAGTCCCCGCTGCTGGCGACCGTCGGCATCCGCAGCCCGAAGTCGTAGATCCAGGCGTGCGTACGGTCGGCGCACCGCAGCTCGTACGGGCGTTCGTCGACGACCTCCACGCCGAGGCGCTGGAGTGCCGGAAGGACCGCGGAGAGGGAGACCTGCTCACCGGTCCGGTAGATCTTGAAGCGGCGCTCGCCGGCTGCGGCGTCGACGGGCTCGTAGAGGCTGAGCGAGAAGTCCTTCGTGTCGCTCTTGAGCGCCTCGAGGTGCACCAGGTCGGCCACGGCGGCGCGCGGCGAGTGGTCGGCCTTGTAGCCCTCGGGGAAGGAGTGCCCGTAGCGGCGCAGCAGTTCGGCGGCACGCTCCTCACCGCACTCGGCGTTCAGCGCCTCCTGGAAGCCGTCGGCCCAGGAGCGGGTGGCCTCGACGAGGCGCGCCTCGATGCGGTCGGCGTCGGCGTCGGTGAGGTGCGACAGCTCGGTGCCCGGCGGGACCCGGACGACGAAGTGCAGCCGGGACAGGATCGACTCCGTGTTCCACGCGGTGAAGTCGACGCTGGTACCGCCGAGCTCCTCCTTCAGGATGTCGATCAGGCGGAGCCGGACACCGGTGGTGTAGCGGTCGCGCGGCAGGTACACGAGGGCGGAGTAGTAGCGCCCGTACTCGTCCTGCCGCAGGTACAGCCGGAGCCGGCGGCGCTCCTGGAGGTACAGCACGGACGTCACGATCGACCGCAGCTGGTCGACGGGCGTCTGGAACAGCTCGTCGCGCGGGTAGGTCTCCAGGATCTGCAGCAGGTCGCGCCCGTCGTGGCTGTGGGGCGTGAAGCCCGCGCCCTCCAGGACCTCGGCGACCTTGCGGCGCACCACGGGCACCCGGCGCACGGACTCGGTGTAGGCGGCCGACGAGAACAGACCGAGGAAGCGCCGCTCGCCGACGACGTTGCCGTCGGCGTCGAACTTCTTCACACCGACGTAGTCGAGGTAGCTGGGGCGGTGCACGGTCGCCCGGCTGTTCGCCTTCGTCAGGATCAGCAGCTTGTGCTCCCGGGCCTTCGCGCGTACGTCGGCGGGCAGCCGGTCGAACGACGGGCTCACCGGATGCGCCTCGTCCACACTGTGGTGCGGGTCGGAGCGCAGGATGCCCAGGCCGGTGCCGGGCACGGCTGCCAGGGCGTCGGAGTCCCGGAGCTCGTACTCGCGGTACCCGAGGAACGTGAAGTGGTCGGCGGCGAGCCAGCGCAGCAGCTCCCGGGCCTCCTCGACCTCCTCACCGTCGAGGTCGTCGAGCGGCTCGCCGGGGAGGTCGTCGGCGATCCGCAGGGCGGCGTCGCGCATCTTCTCCCAGTCCTCGACGGTCTCCCGTACGTCGGACAGGACGCGCAGCAGGTCGGCGGTGATCTGCTTGAGGTCGGCGCGGTCGGTCTCCCGGTCGATCTCGACGTGGATCCACGACTCGACGAGGGCGTCGTGCGGCAGCTCCGCCCGGGTCTCCTTGCGGCCCTTGGCCCCCACGGCACCGTCGCCCCGGGGCCTGTCGTCGGCGACGACCTCGATCAGCCTGCCGGTGACATCGCGGCGGACGATGACCTGCGGGTGGATCACCAGGTGGATGCCGCGGCCCTGCCGGGACAGCTCGTTGGTGACCGAGTCGACCAGGAACGGCATGTCGTCGGTGACGACCTCGACGATGGAGTGGCTGCACGTCCAGCCGTTCTCCTCGACGGTCGGGGTGTGCGTCCGGACGTTGGCGGTGCCCTGCGGGCGGTTCTCGGCGAGGCGGAAGTGGGAGGAGGCGGCACCGAAGACATCGACCGGATCGCGGTCGGTGATGTCCTCCGCGGCGGTGTGCAGGTAGTAGCGCTGGAGGTAGGCCAGCAGCATGTCGTGGCCCGGCCGCCCGTCCCCGTCCGCCGCCGCGCCCTCTCCGGCAGGGAGTACCCGGGGGATACCTCCCGGGCCACCGACACCACCGCCCGGACTGTTGTCAGCTACCCGGGCCGCCCGTTCGAGCAGCTCGGCCTTGGCTTCGTCCAGCTTGGTCTGCATGTCCTCTGGCTCCTGTCGCGCGCCGTTGCGAGACGTAGGTGAAAAAGACGGCGTAACGCCACGACGCGGGGGTTCCGGTCTCGGTCGACGCTATGCCGCCATGGGAGGTACCCGGGACCATATCGGCCATTCTCGGCGGTCGCCCCTGGGTGCGGAGATCGCGGATCGCCCGGGTGCTGTGGCACTCCGGGCGCAGGCCGGGGGCTTCGCTGCCCCCGAGGCGTATCGCGCTGATCACGGCACCAGGCTATCTCCCCGCCACCCACAACCGTCATGAGCCGCATATGTACAAAAGATGACCCCGAACTTTGACACTCTGGACATCGCGCGGGACCGTCCCCGTACCCGGCCGGACCGGCTGGGATGAGCAGGCCGCCGCGGTACCGCCCGGCCCCGGCTGCGGCAACCGCTCCAGCGGCCGTAACCGCTGCGCCGGGGGCGGCCTCACCACGCCCACTCCAGCACCGGCCCCCGGTCCCACGACCATGCGCACGCCTGTACCCACGCCTGTGATTACGCCCGCGCCCGCTCCTGCGCCGACGCCCGCCGCTCCCACGGCCGCGCCGTGACCGCCGGCCCCGGGCCCGTCCCCGCCGGCGTGCGGCCCCGGCACCGCCGCCCGCGGAGCCCGGGCAGCCGCGGGGCCGCCTCCGGCCCGCCGTCGGCCCGCCGTCGTTTCCGCTGTCGGGCCGCCTCCGGGCCCTCGTCAGTCCGCCATCAGTTCCGCCAGCGCGACCGCCTCGGCGAGGGTGTCCACCACGGGTACGCCCGCCGCCTCCAGGCTGCCACGGCTGTGGGAACCGCCGGTGTAGAGCACGGCGCGCGCCCCGACATGCGCCGCGGCCACGGCGTCGTCCACCGCGTCACCGATGACGACCGCGTGCTCGGGGGCGGTGCGGGCCGTGCCCTCCAGCCGCGCCAGCATCTCGAAGTGGCGCTCCATGTGCTGCGCCTTGCTGCCGCCGGAGGGCCCCGTCCGCCCGTCGACCCGCAGGAAGTGCCGCTCGATGCCGTATCCCCTGACCACGGGGACCAGGTGTTCGTGGCCGTACATACTCAGCAGCGACTGGCTGCGGCCGGCCCGGCACCACCGTGCCAGCAGCTCCTCGACCCCCTCGGTCAGCGCGCAGGCGGCCCGCCGCTCCGTGTAGTGCCGGTGGAAGATGCCGTCCATCCGCTGCCACTCGGCGTCCGTGGGCAGCCGGCCCAGCAGCCGCTCGTAGAACCGGGGTATCGGGACGCAGTACGTCTCGCGGTACTGCTCCAGTGTGAGCGGCGGGAGGTCGAGCTCCGCGAACGCGGCGTTGGTCGCCCCGAGGACCGCCTGGACGTCGTCGAGCAGTGTGCCGTTCCAGTCCCAGACCAGATGGGTGCGGTGCTTCCCCGGTGTCGCCATACGTAGAAAGTACTCGCCGGGTACGACAACGACGACGGCCCGCCGCCCGTCCGCCGCCCCGGCAGATCGCCACCTCCGCCTTCGGGCGCCCGACGCGCCGCACACGGTCCGACGCCCGGTGCCCGCGCCCGCCGACCCGGCGCGGGACGCACGGGGCTCGGCTCGTGGCCCGGAGCTCCGCAGACGCTCCCGGCCGGACGGGCTCAGCCGATCAGCCGGACGGGCTCAGCTGATCGGACCGATCAGGCCGGGGATCTCCTGGACGCCGAACCAGAGCAGCTCGTGGTCCTCCGCGCCGTCCACGGTGAACTGCGCGTCGTCGTCACCCAGATCGGCCGCGCCCAGCGCCGCCGCCGCGGCCGCGACGTCCTTCTCGGCGTCGTCGGAGTCCACGTGGACGGCGGCGGCCTTCGTCAGGGGAACGGCGTCCGCGATGCGCACCTCACCGAGCGACGATGCCTCCAGCACGTGATCGGGGTCGGCGACGGCCGCCCCGTCCGCCACGTCGACGGCGACGACGACCCGCCGCCTGTGCTCGTCGGGCTTCGCGGCGATCAGACGCAGGGATGCGGAAGCGGCCCGGTTGAGCGCCGCGTACTCCAGCTCCTCGATGTCGTCGGAGACGTACCACTCGCGCAGTCCCGGCGTCACGGCGTAGGCGGTCAACGGCCCGGGGCCGAGCCGGCCCGCGCTGTGCGCCTCGGCAAGACCGGAGAGGGTCAGGGGGACGTACACGCGCATGGGTGACCGCTTTCCTCGTCGATGACGCCCTCAGGATACGTGGGACGTCCCCCATCGGGTCCGGTGAGCCGTCTCCCGTTGTCCACCCGGAGACGGGCGTCACCCCCGCCGGCCCCGTGCGGCGCCGGGCCGGCCACCCGGATAGGTGAATCCTCCGCGGCCCCGGAACGGCCCCGCCGCGGCTTGCGGCGCCCGGGGGCCGCCCCGTAGAAGATCACCGACACGAAGTTACCGCCCGGTACTCGCCCGGGCGCCGCACAGCAGCCACGGGGGCTACCCACATGAGCACAGACAGGACGAGGCCGGCCGGCCGCCGCGACCCCGGCCGGCCGGGCACCGTACCGCCGCAGCGGACACCACTGCGGCCCCGGCGCGCACCGCGCCCGCACCAGTGGTTCGCGGAGCGTCTGCTCGCGGTCCTCAGCGGTCAGCGCCCGGTGCACTGGATGCTCGGCCACACCGTCGGCGAGGCCTACGACCAGCTCGCCGAACTCGCGCCGAGCGCCCCGCTCGGCGCGGGGTGCCGACGGCCCGTCCTACGGGCCTGCCACGGTGTCCAGCCGGTCAACGGCGTGGTCGAGGCTTTCGCCAGCATCGCGACGGGCGAACAGATCCGCGCCCTGGCCTTCCGCCTGGAGCAGGGTCCGGACCTGCGCTGGCGGTGCGCCGCGGTCGATCTGGGCGGCGAACGCCTCCGGGCCGTGCGGTAGGGCCCGAAGGCGTTCGGGACAGCCGACGGCCGTGCGGGACGACCCGGGCCGTGCGGGAGGGCGCACGGCCGCCGCACCGCCGCCGCACCGCCCTCGCCGCTCACCGTCGCGGCCCCTGCCCGGCCGGCCCAGCCGGGGGCTCGCGCCCACCTCGGCGCCCCCGCCCCTGCGTCCCGCCGCGGAGGGACGGCCCAGGCGGCCTGCCCGCGGAGGCACCGACGGGCTGGGCCGGGGCACCCGGCGGGGGCCCGGGCCCGGGCGAGGGAAAAGCGGTGGGCGGGTTGGGGTGCGCTACTTCG
>NZ_JBEXWB010000224.1:0-10818 GCF_040629645.1 Streptomyces sp. NPDC005899
GGTGGCGACCGTGGTCGCCCTCGCCGCGGGAGCCGTGGCACCGTTCGCCTTCAAGCTGGCCGGCATGCGGATGCCCGCGCTGCCGTCCACCGCCGGCCAGCTCCAGGAGGGCATCGACCCCTACGCGGGCGACGAGGTCGCGGCCCGCACCGAACTGGCCGGACGCTGGGTCACCGCGCTCTTCGCCGCCACCGGCACGGTCGCCGCCGCAGCCCTGGCCGTCCTGGCCTGGAACCCGGACCTGCCCGAGGTGCTGACCGGTCTCTCACTGAGCCTCCTGCTCCTCCTCCACTGCCGTGGCCTGGTCCACATCGGGCAACGGCTGACGCTGACGCTGCCCGGCATCTGCGGACTGCTGCTGATGGCCAGGGCCTGGGCGGTGGACAGTGACGCGGACGGCCGCGTCGTCGTCTTCGGGGTGCTGCTCGCCGTGGCCGCAGGTCTGGTGACGGCGTCCTGGACGGTGCCCGGCCGCCGGCTGCTGCCGTACTGGGGCCGCGCGGCGGAGCTTGCGCACACCGCCCTCGCCGTCGCGCTGCTGCCGCTCACCCTGTGGGTGGCGGGCCTCTTCGGCTGGCTGCGCGGCCTGTTCGGCTGAGCACACCCGTACGCCGTCACACGGACGATGAGTTGAGGAGAGGCTGTGCAGTCCAAGCGCGACCAGGTACAGGCCCACGGTTTCATGATGGGCAGGCTCAGCTCGGGCCTGCTGACCGCCGACCCGGACGCCCCGGAGAGCCCGCTCGGACGCACCACCCGGGGCGTGGTCTTCGGCGTACTGGTGACCGTCCTGATCGGCGCGGGCGCCACCGTGTACGGCCTGCTGCGCCCCGGCGGCAACGACGGCTGGCGTGAGGACCGCCACCTGGTGGTCAACCGTGACACCGGCGCCCGCTACCTGTGGACCGGCACCGACGGCGTGCTGCACCCGGTGCGCAACTACGCCTCGGCGCGGCTGATCGGCGGCTCCGACCTGGCGACCGTGGACGTCGCCACCGCCTCGCTGCAGGACGTCCCCGTGGGCGCCCCGGCCGGTATACCCGGCGCACCTGACGCCCTGCCCGGGCCCGGCCGGCTCGACGACGCCCCGTGGCACATGTGCGTCACCGGGCCCGGCGGTGCGGCTCCCAGCACGTCCGGTGCCGCCGCGGGCGCCGGCGTGGAGAAGCCGGGTGCCACCACCCTCGTCGCCGGGGCGCCCCTGGAATCCCGCGGGGTCGGCGCCGGCCGTGGAGTGCTCGTGCGCGGCCCGGACCGCACCGAGTACCTGGTGTGGCGGGGCAGCAGGCTGCCGCTGGACGACGACTCCGACGCCCGCAACGCCCTCGGCTACGGCTCCGAGCAGCCCATGCCGGTGTCGGCGGCCTTCCTCGACGCCCTGGCTCCCGGGCCCGCGCTGGCGCCGCCCGAGGTGCCGGGGCGCGGCGGTGAGGGCCCGGTGCTCGGCGGTGAACCCAGCCGCGTCGGCCAGCTGTTCACGGTCAGCGTGCCCGGCGGGGGCAGTACGTACCACCTGCTGCGGAAGGACGGGCTGGTACCGCTGACCCGGCTCGGGGCCGCGCTGGTGCTGGGTGACCCGGCCACGCAGAAGGACGCCTACGAGGGGCGGTCGCCCGAGGCGCGCGCGGTCGGCGCGGACGCGCTGCGCGAGCACAGGGCGACGGACCCGGGCCCGGCCGCGTCCGCAGAACTGCCGGACACGCCCCCGGCCCCGCAGCCGGTGCCGCGCGGCACCTCGCTCTGCGCGCAGGTGGACGGCGACAGCGGCGGCGCCCGGATCAAGTCGGTGCTGGTACCGCTGGCCGAACTGGCCCCGGTCGCCGTGTCGGAGGGGACCGCCCAGCCGCTGCGGGCAGCCTGTGTGCGAACGGATGCCACGGTGGTGCGGCCCGGGCACGGAGCCCTGGTCCGCGCGCTGCACGCGAGTGGTGCGGCGCACGCGGGCACCACCTACTTCGTGGCGGAGAACGGTGTGAAGTACCGAATTCCGGCCAAGGACTCCCTGGCGGCGCTCGGCTATGCGGACGGGGACATCGGCTCGGTGCCCGCACCCCTGCTGGCGGCCCTGCCGACCGGCGCCGACCTGGACCCGGCTGCCGCCTCCGGCACCTCGGATCCCCAGGTCACAGCTCCGCGCTGCGGGGCTGGCACACGGCCGGGGCAGGCAGCCGAGGAGGGCGAGGCGCAAGGCGCGGCCACGGCGCGAGCCGCCGGCACGACCCGCATCACGTCCTGAGGCGCCCAGGCACCCGTACGCCGCAGAAGAGGAAAAGCGGGGGGCGGTCGCGTTTCCGCCCGTACCCCCGGCCCGGGGGCGATGCGGCGTGCGACCGGCACGAGGGGAAAGCTCAGAATCAGCTCAAATTTCTTCACCGGTCGCATCGGCCCGAAGACCGGTGGGAGCGCCCGTTCGGCGGAGAACGGGCCCTTGCGGCAACCGTTTCGCAATTTTGCCCGCCCGTTTCCCGACCGCTTCGCACCGTACGCCGGAGAACCATCCCCGACGCCCCGTGCGACCGCGTTCATTTCGCGGAAACCTCCGCACAACTCGATTGCCACGTAAGGAATCCCGGTGAGCTGACACAACCTCAAATCTTCCCTGCAAACGTTGCGCCGGACACCGATTTCTCTTTAGCCTCGGCGGGCAACGGTGCGAGGAGACTCGCCTGAACGAAGGGAGCGTGACATGGCGGACAGCGCCGCGAGGAAAGCGGACTATGCCAAGGGCTTGGGAGGTGTCTCCTCCCTGGAGTCGGCCCGGGCCGCGGTCGAGAAGATCCAGAACAACGTCGCCGAGATAGCCGCGCGTTCGGGCGTCGGCGGCGACGAGGGCCAGGCCCTGCTGAAGCTCTTCCGCAGCTGGAACGGCGAGGCGCAGAAGGTCGTCGTCCAGATCAGCAAGATGGTCGATGCGCTCCAGGAGAACGTCACCTCGGCCAACCGCCTGGCCAAGGAGAACCAGGACCTGACCCAGGTGCTCGAGAGCAAGACCAGCCAGGGCGTCTTCGAAGCGCTGCGCTGACCCACCCCCGCGGCTCCGGCACCCTTCGGGGAGACCGGAACCGTGCTTCCCGGGCCTTGACGCCCGGCCCCCGAGAGGAGACGTCATGGCCGACGGCATCATCGATGTGCAGTACGCCACGGTCCGGAACGCTATTGAGGAGCTGAAGGGCCAGACCCAGCAGATCATCACCACCCTCAACAACCTGGAGGACGAGCTGAAGCCGCTCATCCTGTCCTGGGAGGGTGACGACCAGGAGATGTACCGCGGCGTCCAGGCGGAGTGGGACCAGGCCACCAAGAACATGGCCCTGCTCCTGGGCGACAGCGGCGAGCTGGTCCAGAGCATCCACGACAACCACTCGCGCGACGAGCGCCGGAGCGCCGACAACTGGGGCAACGTGCGGGCTCGCTGAGGCCGTCCGTCCGGATCGCGCGGGCCACGCGGCCCCGGCATGATCCGGACGGGAGCCCCTGGGGCCGGCCGGGGCGCCCCTTCGCCCGGCCGGCCCGTATCCCCGCCCGGCACCGAACGGCAGGAGGACGCCCCATGGCCGGTGAGAAGGCCGACGTCAAGCATTTCGACCTCAAGCAGATGGAGAACTTCCGCGACAACGAGGTGCAGCCCGTCTACACCGCGGCCAAGAAGCACCGCGAGGACGGTGACGGTTCCCATATCCGGCCGCTCGGGCACCTCGTGGACGGACACACCACGCCCGACAACCTCGCCCAGGGCCAGCAGTTGCTGCGCATCGGCAAGATGGCCACCGAGCCCCTGGTCTCGGGACCGAAGCTGATCGAGGGCATACGCACCGCGGCCGAGGCCCTCGACAAGCTGCTGGGCGATCAGATGGACCTCTTCAAGGAGCTGAAGGAGGCGCTCACCGACACGATCGAGGAGGCGAACAAGACCAAGGACAAGAACCTCGACGCCATCGACGCACAGACGTTGCTGCAGACCTTCGACGAGGTCGACACGCTCACCAGCGGGTCGACGGAGACCACCGGCACCTGACCGCCACCCCGCGTACCGGTGGCGCCCGCCGCCCGTCCGCGCCCGCGCAAGACCCCCGTCCGTACGCCCGTCAGGAACAGGCCGTGCGCCGACACGGACGACAACCGACCAGAAAGGGAGCCCGGTGCCCGATCGGTACGATCCCAACTCCGTCGCCAACCTGGACAAGTACGACAACGCCGGCGACTCGTCGACCGATACCTGGGCCACTCTGGTCACCCACATCACCGGTTATCCGGTGCCGGACCGGAAGACCGTCTTCGACACGCTCCGCTCCGACCACGGCGGCAAGCTCTTCCGGATGGACATCAAGGAGCGCAGCCTCGGCCTGCTCGTCAAGGACTCGGGTTTCCTGCAGAACAAGGGCGAGGACTACGACATCTGGTTCTTCGACAGCGGCAAGAAGCGCTCGATCATGCAGGCCCGGATCGTGTTCGAGGGGCGCGTGAAGGCCGGTGACGAACTCATCTGGGCGGCTCCGGGCTCCGACGACGTCCACAACGCGCAGGTCCGCGAAGGCAACGAGTTCACGGACTACAACAAGGACAAGATGAGCACCATCCCGCTCGCCCGGTACATGAACGGGCCGCGGGCGGCGCTCCTCGGGCTGCTGGGCGGCAGTACGCAGGACGCCAGGTTCAGCAACCTGGGTGTGGCCGGGGCCGACGCGGTGGACCTGAACAGCTTCAACACCACAGGCGAATCCTTCGACTTCGCGGCCAAGTTCTTCAGGGACCACGCGCTGGTGCTGAAGGACTGGGAAGACCGGTTCGCCCGGGACGACGCCAGCTGGAAGGGTGAGGCGGCGGAGGTCTTCCGCAGCCTGCTGAAGAAGATCCGCGAGAACTACGACAGTTACGTGGAGACCTTCGACTCGGCCGCCGGAACGGGCGACGAGACCGGCACCGGCAACACCGTGTACTCGCGCGCCCTGTCCCTGGGCCGCTCGTACCTGGTGGACTCCGCCGGCAAGCTGCTGGACGCGTGGCTGGCCTGGGCCAAATCCTCGTACTACGACCCGCACCGGGTGCTTCGCTACGTGCTGGACGACCTCGCCCAGTGGGTCGACGCGAACAACGTCGCCAAGACGGACATCACGTCCACCACCTACCGCTACACGACGAGTGTCCGTCACAGCCCGCAGGGCGGCTTCTCCCAGGTGCACCCGGAGTACGGCGACCTCACGGACATCGCCAACTGGGCGAAGGTCGGCGACAAGGCGGTCAAGATCTGGACCCAGGGCATCGACGAGTACCTGGGCAAGCCGGCCGCCCAGGTGCAGTCGGCCCTGAACAACCACTTCCTCGAGCTGGGCGCGGACTTCTCCGACAACGTGCCGAAGCCGAAGTCGACCGGTACGGCCTCGGACGAGTACCAGGAGAGGAAGCTCGAGGAGGAGAAGGAGGAGGTCAACCGGCAGAACGAGGAGAACCGCCGGTACCAGGACGAGCTGCGCGCCGAGCAGGAGCGCCAGCGCGAGGAGGACCGCCGCTACCAGGACGAGCTCCGGGAGGAGCAGAACCGGCAGCGCGACGAGGACCGCCGCTACCAGGACGAGCTCCGCGAGGAGCAGCGGCGGGAGCAGGAGGAGGCCAAGGGCCTCCAGGACGAGTTGCGGAACGAGCAGAACCAGCAGCGCGACGAGGACCGCCGCTACCAGGACGAACTGCGCGAGGAGCAGCGGCGGGAGCAGGAGGAGGCCAAGCGTGAGTCCGAGGAACAGCAGAAGGCCATGGAGGAGAGCCTCGGCGGCCTCAACGGTCCCGGCCAGGCCGACGAGCGGACCCTCGACGGCCTCGACGACCTGCTGAACCAGAACATCCCGGTCACCGAGAGCGTCGGAGACCTCGGCGACCTCAACGCCCGCAGCGGTACGGACGATGTGGGCAGCGCGATCACCGACGAGCTCGGCGGCCCCGGCGGCGACGATCGGTCCACGACCGTCCCGCCCCCGGTGGCCCAGAACCTCGGCAGCCTCGGCAACCTCAACAACGGCCCCGGCGGGACGAAGAACGCCACCGACGCGGCCAACGAGGCGATCACGCGGGAGCTCGGCAGCCCGGACGGCCTCAACAGCGGTGCCGGCGGCTCGCTCGAAACCCCGACCGGTGGGAGCACCCGGCTGGACGACGGTGCTCTGGCCACCGACTTCCCGGACGGCAGCAGCACCTCGTTCGATCCGGACAGTGGTGTGCTGACGACCACGCATCCGGACGGGAGTGTGACCACGCAGGATCTGGGTGACGGTGCGCGGGTGACGAACCCGGACGGGTCGGTGACCTCGCTCGGTGACGACGGGAAGCTGACGACCACGTTCCCGGACGGCACCAGGCAGGTCGTGGACCCCTCGACGGGCCAGGCGGTGTCCACCGCCCCGGACGGTACGACGACCACGGAGAACCTCGGCAGTCTCAGCGGCCTGAACGGGCCGAACGGCCTCGGCGACCTCGGTGACATCAACTCCGACCTGCCCACCACCTCGGTGGGCGACCTGGGTGACCTGGGGAACCTGGACGGGGACCGCCCCTCGCTCCGGACACCCACCGGGGGCAGTACCGAGCTCGGCGACGGTGCTCTGGCCACCGACTTCCCGGACGGCAGCAGCACCTCGTTCGATCCGGACAGTGGTGTGCTGACGACCACGCATCCGGACGGGAGTGTGACCACGCAGGATCTGGGTGACGGTGCGCGGGTGACGAACCCGGACGGGTCGGTGACCTCGCTCGGTGACGACGGGAAGCTGACGACCACGTTCCCGGACGGCACCAGGCAGGTCGTGGACCCCTCGACGGGCCAGGCGGTGTCCACCGCCCCGGACGGTACGACGACCACGGAGAACCTCGGCAGTCTCAGCGGCCTGAACGGGCCGAACGGCCTCGGCGACCTCGGTGACATCAACGGCATCGAGACCCCGACCGGCGGGCACACCGGGCTCGTCGGCGGCGACTTCACCACCACGCATCCGGACGGCAGCAAGGGCGTGTTCGATCCGGACACCGGGATGTTCACCAGTACCGGACCGGACGGCTCCAGCGTGGTGACCGATCTCACGCACGGCGCGAAGGTGACCAACCCCGACGGTTCCACCACCGTCCTGGACAACGGTCTGCTCGAGACCACCTTCCCGGACGGCAGCAAGCAGAGCATCGACCCGGAAACCGGTGTCGCCACCAGCACGGACCCCCGGGGCCGGACCGAGACCGTGGACCTCGGGGACCTCAACACGTCCGTGGGTCTGGGGAGTTCGGGCGTGCTGGACGGTCTCGACGGGCTCGGCGATCTGGGTGGCCCGGGCGGGCCGGTCGGGACCGGTGGCCTGGTGGGGACCGGCGGGGGAGACGCGCCCGGCGGCGGTGGCGCCACCAGCAGGGGCGTGCCGTTCTCCGAACTGGGCCTCGGAGGCGGCCAGGTGACGACGGGCGCCCTCGGCGGTGGTCTCCCGGGGGCCGGCTCGCTCTCCCCGGACGGTCTCGGCGCGACCGGGGTCGCCCCCCTCTCGGACGGTACGGCCGCGAACACGGGCAGCCCGCTCGCCCCGGCCTCCGGTGGTACACCCGGTGCCCCCGGGACGCCCGGCAGCCCCGGCATGCCGATGGGCGGCGGCATGGGCGGCATGGGTGGAGCGGGTGGCGAGAAGGGCAACGGCGAGCGCGTGCGCGCCGTGCTGGTCGACGCCGCCGAGGAGAGCGAGCGGCGCAACCGACGCCGGCGCAGCCCGTGGAACCGGCAGGAGGACACCGACACCTTCCTGGCCCCGGCGTCCCGGGTCACGACCACCGGCGGTGACTCCCCCGAGGAGGAGGCGGAGCCCGGCCGCAGGCCCACCACATCCGCCGACTACCTGGAGGAGGACGCGGACGTGTGGGGGACCGAGGAAGGCGGCACCCCGTCCGTCATCGGCCGGTGATCACTAGGCGGTTGCGGAGCGCCGCCCGGTGGAGGGGTGACCCGACCGACCCCGGTGGCCGGGGCGGAGTCTCCACCAGGCAAGATCGACACAGCAGTTGACGGAACCGTGCCACGGTCCGGACGCATCGTCCGGGGGCCGGGTGCGGGCGGGAACGACCGACGGAAGCGGAGGGGGCGAGCGTGACGGAACCGCTGGAGAAGCGCCTGGAGAAGGCCATGGCCGAACTGCAGGCGGCCCAGGAGGCGGTCGCGCGCACCGAACGCGAGCTGCGGAGCGCGTCGTTCGCGGCGGTCTCCTCCGACCGTGCGGTCCGTGCCACGGCGGGCCCGCAGGGTGAGCTGACCGGCATCGACTTTCTCGACAACAAGTACCGGGACATGTCCCCGCAGGAGCTGGCAGCCAGTGTCCTGGAGGCGGCGGGTGCGGCACGCCTGAAGATGAACCGGCACGTGATGAAGGCGATGGCGCCCTTCGCGGAGCCGAGCAGCGGCGTGCCGGAGCTCAAGGGCTTCGAGCTGGACTGGGAACGCATCTTCGGCCCCGAGGTGCTGCGCGAGGACGACGGGGACACGGCACGCGGCACCCAGGCCGCCCCCGCCTGGCGGGACGCTCTCGGCGACGAGGGAGAGGACTGACGATGGGACAGCGCTACTACGTCGACCCGCACCGCATCGAGGCCCTGGCGAAGCAGCTGGAGGAGATCGGCACCCTGACCAGGAGCATGACGGAGGAGTTCCTCGACGAGCTGGCGCCCACCGTGTCGTGGCCGGGTACGGAAGGCGAGTTCGCCGAGAAGGCCGGACCGCAGGAGCAGAAGGAACGCCAGACCACCAAGGACACCATGATGTCCATCCGGGACGCGCTGGTGGGCATCACCGACGCCACGGTCAGCCAGGTCCGGATGATGAAGGACACCCGCGACCGCAACATCGAGAACGTCGAGCAGGGCACCAACCGCATCGACACCGACGGAATCGACGGCAACCCGGGCGGGCATGGCCGCCGTTGACCTCCGCGCCGCAGGCCGTTCCCTGACCACACCGGGAGCGGCCGAGCCGCGTTGCCCCGGTGGGGCGGCCGCGACGCGCCGCCCGCGCGGGCTCCGGGGCGGCCCGCGATGAGCATCCGGGTATCGCCCGAGGTCAACGCGATGATCTTCATCCTCACCGGGGAGAAGCTCATGGACGCCGACGAGGACCTGGCTTACGAGAGCCGCCGGCCCTACTCGGGTCTGGGCCGCAAGCTGGAGAGGCTGTCCTCGCTCATCGACAAGTCGATCCACGACATCGGCGAGTCCATGCCGGACGACCTCGCCAAGTCGTACGGCAGGGCCATGGGCATGCTGGTCGACGACGGCGGCAAGAACTACCTGCGCGACTTCGCCGAGCAGCTCGACAAGATCGCCGAAGGCCGCCGCAAGACGTCCATGGACATCATGGAGTCCAAGTGGCAGGTCATCGCCGAGATCATCCGGCTCCTCATCGAGATCGCCATCTACCTGGCGATGTCGTTCTTCACCGGCGGGGCCTCGGCCAGTCAGATCATGCTCGCCAAGATGCGCAGCCGGTTCTTCATCCTGACCACGCTGAGCCACCTGTTGCAGCGGCTGCACCTGGCACCGTCCCTGACCGAGGCGTTCGCGGAGGCGTTCACCACCTTCGCCGTGCGGCTGGCGATGATGAACTTCGCCCCGGACGGCCGCCGCCCGGACGGCATCGACTGGGCCGACGTCGGCAAGGCCGGCGCCTTCGGTGCCGCCGCGGGCTTCCTCACCGGCATCTTCGACGACTTCGCGAGGAGGATCGTCAGGAGTTACGACAACGACTTCCTCAAGAACGGCCCGGACCTCGGCTTCAAGAACAACCCCGACCACAGGTACAGGCCGGAGGCCGACCTCACGGACAACGGCCCGAAGCCCCGGCCGAACCCCGACCGCGACACCCCCCACGACCGCCCGGAGCCGTCCCCGCACGCGGACGGCCCGTACCCCGGGAACAACCTCCCCGTCACCTTCCGGAACAACCCGCTCTCCTTCCGCAACAACCCTGAGCTGTGGCGCAACAACCAGCTCCTGCGCTTCAACGCCGACCGTCCGGGTGCGCTGGCCGGGCACTACGGGCTCAAGGGTGCGGCCGACTTCCTCGCCGCCGGCTCCGGCGAGGCACTCGCGGAGATCCTGATCAAGGGCGCCTTCGACGGCGACTGGTCCACCAGCTGGTCCACCTTCGTCGGCGCGGGCATCAGCAGCCAGGTCGAGGCCACGCTCAGCGACACCGCCGTGAACAGCGCCGCCGAACTGCGCCACGCCATCGACCGGCTGGGCGACCGGCCGCCCACCGTGTCCGGGGGCGACTCCGGCACACGCGAGCCCGACGGGCCCGCCCGTCCCGGCGACAGTCCCGCCGACCGCGCCGACGGCCCCTCGCGAACGGACAGCACAGGTGGGGACGGCCCGGCCCTCGCCCCGCCCCCGCCGGTCGTCCCGCAGACCACCGGGCAGGGCGACGCCCTCGGCACCGGGCCGCCTGCGCCCCACCTCGCGGAGAACCCGCCATCTCCCCACGTCGCCGGGAACCCGTCGCCGTACACGACGCAGGATCCGCCGCCCTACTCACCCGGCGCGCTGCCGGTGACCACAGCGGAGAACGAGCTGTGGCCGCTGGTCCACCACGGCTCCGCCGAGGTCCGCGAGCAGGCGCTGCGCGACCTGGCCGCGCTGCGCGGTGCCCACCCGCCCACCGGCGCCGAGATCGGTGTCCGCGACAGCCTGCACGGCAGTCTGTGGCAGCAGCCCGAATTCCGGGTGGTGGCCGCCGGGGCCGGCCCCGCCGCCCACGCGGACGCCGACCAGGTCCGCCGTGCCCTCCGTGGGTTCGGCACCCACGTCGCGATG
>NZ_JBEXWB010000225.1:0-10786 GCF_040629645.1 Streptomyces sp. NPDC005899
GCCGTGCGCCGCGGTCCCGCCGCCCCCGGCCAGGACGCGTCCTGCGCGGGCTCCGCGCTCCGGGCGCCCGTCCCGCGGAACCCGGGCCCCCGCACGCTCCGCGCGTACACCTTTATGTGCATCGAACGGATGGGCGCGCCGGGTGTGCGGCACAATGACCGTGCCCCGGCCGGCTACTCAGTGATGGAAACGGCGATATGACGATGGCAGCGGTAGACCACTCCTCCTCCGAGCGGGACCCGGAGCGGGGCGAGGACGGCGGGAAGAGGACCATCGGCGGCAGCCGCGCGCTCGCGTTGCTGCTGGTGATCACGGGAGCGGCCGGTCTTCTCGCCGCCTGGGTGATCACGATCGACAAGTTCAAGCTGCTCGAGGACCCGAGCTTCACCCCGGGGTGCAGCCTCAACCCGGTGGTCGCGTGCGGCAACATCATGAAGAGCGAGCAGGCGGCCGCCTTCGGCTTCCCCAACCCGATGCTCGGCATCGCCACCTACTCCGTGGTCATCGCCGTCGGCATGGCGCTCCTCGCGGGAGCGCGCTTCCGTTCGTGGTACTGGCTCGGCCTCAACGCGGGCACGCTGTTCGGCGTCGGCTTCTGCACGTGGCTCCAGTACCAGTCGCTGTACAACATCAACTCGCTCTGCCTCTGGTGCTGCCTGGCCTGGGTCGCCACGATCGTCATGTTCTGCTACGTCACCACGCACAACGTGAAGCACCGGGTCCTGCCCGCCCCGGCCTGGCTCAGGAACGGCCTCACCGAATTCCACTGGGTGCCGCCGGTGCTCTGGATCGGCATCATCGGCATGCTGATCCTCACGCGCTGGTGGGACTTCTGGACCAGCTGACGGACGGACCGGCAGACGGAGCCGGGAGGCCGCCCGGCGGAGCCGGGGACGGGCCGGCGGGCCGGGGGCGGCCGACGGGGCCGGGGCACTGTCGGCGGGGTGGCATAGGCTTTCGGGGTGGAGCCCGACCTCTTTACCGCAGCCGCCGAAGACCGCCAGGAGAAGGACCCGTCCAGCAGCCCCCTGGCTGTGCGGATGCGTCCACGCACGCTGGACGAGGTCGTCGGCCAGCAGCACCTGCTCAAGCAGGGCTCGCCGCTGCGCCGCCTCGTCGGCGAGGCGGGCGGAGGGCCCGCGGGTCCCTCGTCCGTGATCCTCTGGGGGCCGCCGGGCACGGGGAAGACGACCCTGGCGTACGTGGTCAGCAAGGCCACCAACAAGCGCTTCGTCGAGCTCTCCGCGATCACCGCGGGCGTCAAGGAGGTCCGTGCCGTCATCGAGGGCGCGCGCCGCGCGACCGGCGGCTACGGCAAGGAGACCGTCCTCTTCCTCGACGAGATCCACCGCTTCTCCAAGGCCCAGCAGGACTCCCTGCTCCCCGCCGTGGAGAACCGCTGGGTGACTCTCATCGCGGCCACCACGGAGAACCCCTACTTCTCGATCATCTCCCCGCTGCTGTCGCGCTCCCTGCTCCTCACCCTGGAGCCGCTCACCGACGAGGACCTGCGCGCCCTGCTGCGCCGGGCCGTGACCGACGAGCGGGGTCTGGGCGGCGCGGTCACGCTGCCCGAGGCCGCCGAGGCGCACCTGCTGCGGATCGCTGGCGGCGACGCCCGGCGTGCGCTGACCGCGCTGGAGGCGGCGGCCGGAGCCGCCCTCGCCAAGCACGAGGCGGAGATCACGCTGGAGACGCTCGAGGAGACCGTCGACCGCGCCGCAGTGAAGTACGACCGTGACGGCGACCAGCACTACGACGTGGCGAGCGCCCTGATCAAGTCGATCCGGGGATCGGACGTGGACGCCGCCCTGCACTACCTGGCCCGGATGATCGAGGCGGGGGAGGACCCGCGCTTCATCGCCCGGCGGCTGATGATCTCCGCCAGCGAGGACATCGGCCTCGCCGACCCCACAGCGCTGCCCACGGCGGTCGCGGCGGCCCAGGCGGTCGCCATGATCGGTTTCCCCGAGGCGGCGCTCACCCTCAGCCACGCCACGATCGCCCTGGCCCTGGCCCCGAAGTCCAATGCCGCGACCCTGGCGATCTCCGCCGCGCAGGAGGACGTGCGCCGCGGGCTCGCGGGTCCGGTCCCGGCGCATCTGCGCGACGGCCACTACAAGGGTGCGGCGAAGCTGGGCCACGCCCAGGGCTACGTCTACCCGCACGATGTGCCCGGCGGCATCGCCGCCCAGGAGTACGCCCCGGAGGCGGTGCGCGGCAGGCGTTACTACGAGCCCACGCGCTACGGCGCGGAGGCCCGCTACGCCGACGTGGCGGACCGGGTGCGTGAGCGGCTCGGCCGCGGGGAGCCGGACGGTCCGGCGCCGTCCTGACCACCGGCGCCCGGCGGGGCGCGGCCGTTCGGCGGGGCGCAGCCCCTCAGCAGGACGCCGCCTCGAAGAGCGTGCGCACGGCCCGGCGCAGTTGGCCGATCTCGCGGACGGGCTCGGGGAACTCGAACCGCGCGTCGAAGCACGCCCGGCCACCCTCGACGAACCGGACCCGCAGCCCGAAACGGTCGAGCGCCAGCGGCACCGCGTCGGGCCCGTGGGCCGCGCACCCGGGGGTGGTGCGCTCGCCGAGCAGCGCGGACAGCGATCCCATCCGCTCCGCGTGGGCCGCGTGCAGGTGCTGGAGCAACTCCGCCTCGTGGGCCACGAACGGATCGGGCTCCGCGTCGCGGAAGGCGTCCGCCGTGACCTCCTCGGCGCCCCACAGGTCGTCCACGAACGCCTCGGCGGTCTCCAGCCGGAGCATCGTCCGGCCCGGTCCGGCCTGCCCCGGCACACAGGACAGCCGGCCGCCGACGCGGGCCCGGCCGCGGATCCGGTGGGGGACCGAGACGGGGGCGACATCGGTGATCTCCAGCACAGCGGCCGGCTCGTCGTCCCGGCCCTGGGTCAGGGCCCTCACGAGCGGGGAATCGGCGGGGAACCGGAGGAACAGGTCGCCCCGCGGCCCGACGCTCCTGTCGTCCGGTACGGACCGGTGATCGGGGGCCGCCACCAGCCCGGGTACGAGCAGCACCGCGGAGCAGGTACTCTGTACGAGAGTTCGTGTGCGTTCGGCTGCTGACGGCAACCGAGTGTTTTCAAGCCCGCTGGGACGCGGCTGACCACGATCAGATCGGCCTTCCGTCGTAGCGGCGCCTTTTTCGAACGCGCCGCCGCTGTCTGTGCTGTCCGTGACGTGTGTGGTGTTCCCAGGGCGAGACATGCGATCTCCTTGAGTAAGGTAAGCCTAACCTAACCTACAACGGAGGTCTGGAGAACGTGCCTAACCAGTCGCGTCCCAAGGTCAAGAAGTCGCGTGCCCTCGGCATTGCCCTGACGCCCAAGGCTGTCAAGTACTTCGAAGCCCGCCCCTACCCGCCGGGCGAGCACGGCCGTGGCCGCAAGCAGAACTCGGACTACAAGGTCCGTCTGCTCGAGAAGCAGCGTCTGCGTGCGCAGTACGACATCAGCGAGCGCCAGATGGCGCGCGCCTACGACCGCGCCCGTAAGGCCGAGGGCAAGACGGGCGAGGCGCTGGTCGTCGAGCTCGAGCGCCGCCTCGACGCCCTGGTCCTGCGTTCGGGCATCGCCCGCACCATCTACCAGGCCCGTCAGATGGTCGTCCACGGCCACATCGAGGTCAACGGTGGCAAGGTCGACAAGCCGTCCTTCCGCGTGCGCCCCGACGACGTCGTGCAGGTCCGCGAGCGCAGCCGCTCCAAGGTCCCCTTCCAGGTGGCCCGCGAGGGTGGTTACGACACCGACGGCGAGACCCCGCGCTACCTCCAGGTGAACCTGAAGGCCCTGGCCTTCCGCCTGGACCGTGACCCGAACCGCAAGGAAATCCCGGTCATCTGCGACGAGCAGCTCGTCGTCGAGTACTACGCCCGCTGATCCAGGCGTAGCTCTCAACCGAGCTCCGGCCCGCCCCTCCCCGTTCTCCGGGAGGCGGCGGGCCTTGGCGTTCCCCCGGCCGGCCCGCCGCGCGCCTCCCGCGCGACCGGCCCGCCGAGTGCCCGCGCCACCGCGGTCCCGACCTCCAGCAAGGTCCCCGAGCGCCGCTCGGCCTCGTACCGGGCGTCGCCGAGTTCCCCACGGGCCCGCTCCTCGCACCGGGCGCGGGGCACGCCGTAGTGGGCCGAGCCGAAGACGGGCAGCCCCACCGACGGCCAGATCCGCTCGGCGGCCCCCTGCAGGACGGCGGCCTCCGCCGCCTCACCCTCCACCGACGTGACCAGGGCCAGCAGCTCCAGCGAGAGGACCGTGCCGAGCAGGTCGTGGAAGGCGTGCGCGATCGACAGCGACTCCCCGAGCATCTGCCGGGCACGCCCGTACTGCCCGCGCTCCAGTGCCGCGTACGCCAGGACGTACAGGCAGTAGGCCAGGGCCCACCGCTCGCCGTGGTCCTCGCAGACCCCGCGGACCTCGTCGCAGATCTCCGCCGCCTCGTCCAGGTCGCCCCGGAAGGCGACCGCCATCGCCAGTTCGACCTGGGCCATCAGCACGTTGCTGTTCAGCTCGCCGATCTCCCGGTAACGGGCCAGCGCGTCGTGGAACAGCTCCTCGGCGCGCGCCGGATCGTCCGTGACGAGCGCGAGGCAGCCCGTGCGGTGGACCGCGTAGGCGACGGCGGCCGCGTCCCCGCAGAGTTCGGCCTCCTCCCGGCACTCCCGCAGGGCCGCCACCGCACCGGCCGGGTCACCCTGCAGCACGGCGACGTATCCGAGCACCCACAGGGCCTTGAGCCGCGAGGGGTCGTACGCGGACTCCTCCTCCAGCACGTGGTCCAGCCAGTGCCGGCCCTCCGACAGCCGGCCGCAGCCCACCCAGTAGAACCAGAGCGTGCCCGCGAGGTACTGGGCGAGGTGGACCTCGTCGGCGCTCTCCATCGAGCACTCCATGGCCCGCCGCAGGTTCGGCAGTTCACTGTCGACGCGCGCCGCGACCTCGGCCTGCCGCGGGCTGAACCAGTCCAGCTCGCACCAGGTGGCGAGTCCCAGGAACCAGTCGCGGTGCCGGCGGCGCAGCCGCTGGGTGTCCCCGGTGGCCCTCAGCCACTCGGCACCGTACTCCCGCACGGTGTCCAGCAGCCGGTAGCGGCTGCCCGCCGCCGAGTTGTCGCACTCCACGACGGACTGGGCGATCAACTCGCCGAGCACGTCCAGCACCGAGTCGGCCGGCAGCTCCGGCCCGCTGCATACGTATTCGACGGCCTCCAGGTCGAACTGCCCGGCGAACACCGACAGCCGCGCCCACAGGAGCCGCTGCTCCGGGGAGCACAGCTCATGGCTCCAGCCGACGGCCGTGCGCAGGGTGCGGTGGCGGGGGAGCGAGCCGCGGGTGCCGCCGGTCAGCAGCCGGAACCTGTCGTCGAGCCGGCGCAGCACCTGCCCGACCGACAGGGCGCGCATCCGCCCGGCGGCCAGCTCCAGGGCGAGGGGGATGCCGTCGAGGCGCCGGCACAGCTCCCGGGCCGCGTCCCGGTTGCCCTCGTTCAGCCGGAAGCCGGGCTGTACCGTGCGGGCCCGCCGTGCGAAGAGTTCCATCGCGTCGTCGTCCGTCATCGTCGCCAGGGCGAACACCGCCTCCCCGTCCACCCGCAGCGGCCGGCGCCCGGCGGCGACGACCCGGAGCCCGGGGGCCCGCCGGAGGAGTTCGCGCACGAGTCCGGCGCACGCGTCGACCAGATGCTCGAAGCCGTCGATCACCAGGAGGAGCCGCCGCCCGGCGCAGTGGTCGACCAGCGCGGCGCGGGGCGGCCGGCTGGTGTGGTCGGTCAGTCCCAGGGCGTCGGCGAGGGTGTGCTCCACGAGCGCCGGATCGCGGACGGCCGAGAGCTCGGCCATCCACACCCCGTCGCAGTACCGTTTCTCCGCGCGGACCGCGACCTGGGCGGCGAACCGGGACTTCCCCACGCCCGCCACTCCCGACACCGTGAGCAGCCGTGACTCCGCCAGGAGCGACTCGGCGGCGCGGAGTTCGGCCTCCCGGCCCACGAACGCGTTCAGTTCGGCGGGCAGATTGCCGCGGGCGGCGGGGGCCCAGGGCGCGGGGTCGTCGTCGGACGCGGGGAAGGGGCGCTGAGTGCGTCGCATAAAACACGCAGAGTACTGGCACGTAAGCTCTCCGTACAATCTCCCCGCCTCCGGGGCCACCCCGCCCGCGGGTAATGCGGTACGGCGGGCGACGCCCGGCGCGATAGGCTCGAGGGACGACGATCGGCCGCCGTGGCAGGACGCGCACGGCCGGCCGGGCAGGCCGGGAGACACCCCGGCCCGAGCGAGCGACGAGCAGAGAGCGGTGCACTGTGTCCGGTGGAGAGGTGGCCGGGATCCTGGTGGCCGTCTTCTGGGCGATCCTGGTCTCCTTCCTGGCCGTGGTGCTGGTGAGGCTGGCGCAGACGCTCAGGGCGACCACCGCGCTGGTGGCGGACGTGACCGAGCAGGCTGTGCCGCTGCTCGCCGACGCCTCCGCCACCCTGCGGTCCGCGCAGACCCAGTTGGACAAGGTCGACGCCATCGCGAGCGACGTCCAGGAGGTCACCTCCAACGCCTCCGCCCTCTCCACCACCGTCGCCTCCACCTTCGGCGGCCCGCTCGTGAAGGTCGCCGCGTTCGGCTACGGGGTGCGCCAGGCGCTCGGCCGCCGCAGCGCACCCGAACCGGAGGCGGACCGCCGCACCCCCCGCCGCACGGTGATCGTCGGACGAACCGTGCCGTCCGCCCGCAGGAAGCGGAACGGCCGCAGCTCCCGCGGACAGAAGGACTGACCCAGCGATGTTCCGCCGTACGTTCTGGTTCTCCGCCGGCGCAGCCGCCGGTGTGTGGGCCACCACCAAGGTCAACCGCAAGATCAGGCAGCTGACTCCCGAGAGCCTCGCGGCGCAGGCCGCCGACAAGGCGATCGAGGCGGGTCACAGGCTCCGGGACTTCGCGCTCGACGTGCGCGAGGGCATGGTCAGGCGCGAGGCCGAACTGGGCGGCGCGCTGGGCCTGCAGGCACCGGTCGACCCCGAACTCCCGGCCGCCGCGCCCTTCGCCGTCGAAGCGGACACGACCCGCCGCGCCACCTACCGCACGCTTCCCCACAACTCGAACAACCGGAATGAGGACCACTGATGGAGTCGGCTGAAATTCGTCGCCGCTGGCTGAGCTTCTTCGAGGAGCGCGGCCACACCGTCGTGCCTTCGGCGTCGCTCATCGCGGACGACCCGACTCTGCTGCTGGTCCCCGCGGGCATGGTCCCCTTCAAGCCGTACTTCCTCGGTGAGGTCAAGCCGCCCGCCCCGCGCGTCACCAGCGTGCAGAAGTGCGTGCGTACGCCCGACATCGAGGAGGTCGGCAAGACCACCCGGCACGGCACGTTCTTCCAGATGTGCGGCAACTTCTCCTTCGGCGACTACTTCAAGGAAGGCGCCATCCGGTACGCCTGGGAGGCCCTCACGACCTCCGTGGCGGACGGCGGCTTCGGCCTCGACCCCGAGCGCCTGTGGATCACCGTCTACCTGGACGACGACGAGGCCGAGCAGATCTGGCGCGAGAAGATCGGCGTCCCCGCGGAACGCATCCAGCGCCTGGGCAAGAAGGACAATTTCTGGTCCATGGGCGTCCCCGGCCCCTGCGGCCCGTGCTCGGAGATCAACTACGACCGCGGCCCCGAGTTCGGGATCGAGGGCGGCCCCGCCGTCAACGACGAGCGCTACGTGGAGATCTGGAACCTGGTCTTCATGCAGTACGAGCGCGGTGCCGGCGACGGCAAGGAGGACTTCCCGATCCTCGGGGACCTGCCGTCGAAGAACATCGACACCGGCCTCGGCCTCGAACGCCTCGCCATGATCCTGCAGGACGTACAGAACATGTACGAGACCGACACCCTGCGCGTCGTCATGGACAGGGCCACCGGGCTCACCGGCGTGCGCTACGGCGCCGAGCACGGTTCCGACGTCTCGCTGCGCGTCGTCGCCGACCACATCCGCACCTCGGTGATGCTCATCGGCGACGGCGTCACCCCCGGCAACGAGGGCCGCGGCTACGTCCTGCGCCGCATCATGCGCCGCGCCATCCGCAACATGCGGCTGATGGGCGCCACCGGGCCGGTCGTGCGCGACCTCGTCGAGGTCGTCGTCGACACGATGGGGCAGCAGTACCCCGAGCTGATCACGGACCGCAAGCGCATCGAGACGGTCGCGCTCGCCGAGGAGGCCGCCTTCCTCAAGGCCCTCAAGGGCGGTACGAACATCCTCGACACCGCCGTCACCGAGACCAAGGCCGCCGGCGGCAGGGTCCTGGCCGGCGACAAGGCGTTCCTGCTCCACGACACCTGGGGCTTCCCGATCGACCTCACGCTCGAGATGGCCGCCGAGCAGGGGCTCTCCGTCGACGAGGACGGCTTCCGCCGCCTGATGAAGGAGCAGCGGGACCGGGCCAAGGCCGACGCCAAGGCCAAGAAGACCGGGCACGCCGACCTGTCCGCCTACCGCGCGGTCGCCGACACCGCGGGCGCCACCGAGTTCACCGGCTACACCAGCAACGAGGGCGAGTCGAGGATCGTCGGCCTGCTCGTCGACGGCGTCCCCTCGCCCGCCGCCACCGAGGGCGACGAGGTCGAGGTGGTCCTCGACCGCACGCCGTTCTACGCCGAGGGCGGCGGCCAGCTCGCCGACCAGGGCCGCATCAGGCTCGACACGGGCGCCGTCATCCAGGTCCGTGACGTCCAGCAGCCCGTCCCGGGCGTATCGGTCCACAAGGGCTCGGTGCAGGTCGGCGAGGTGACGGTCGGAGCCTCCGCCTTCGCCGCGATCGACAGCACGCGCCGCCGTGCCATCGCCCGCGCCCACAGCGCCACGCACCTCACGCACCAGGCGCTGCGCGACGCGCTCGGCCCGACGGCCGCCCAAGCCGGCTCGGAGAACTCGCCCGGCCGCTTCCGCTTCGACTTCGGCTCGCCCGCCGCCGTACCCGGCACGGTCCTGACCGACGTCGAGCAGAAGATCAACGAGGTCCTCGCGCGGGAGCTCGACGTCCAGGCCGAGGTCATGTCCATCGACGAGGCCAAGAAGCAGGGCGCCATCGCCGAGTTCGGCGAGAAGTACGGCGAGCGGGTCCGCGTCGTGACCATCGGCGACTTCTCCAAGGAGCTGTGCGGTGGCACGCACGTCCGCAACACCGCCCAGCTGGGCCTGGTGAAACTCCTCGGCGAGTCCTCCATCGGCTCGGGCGTGCGCCGCATCGAGGCCCTGGTCGGCGTCGACGCGTACAACTTCCTCGCCAAGGAGCACACGGTCGTCGCCCAGCTGCAGGAACTGCTCAAGGGCCGTCCCGAGGAGCTCCCCGAGAAGATCTCCGGCATGCTTGGCAAGCTGAAGGACGCCGAGAAGGAGATCGAGAAGTTCCGCGCGGAGAAGGTCCTGGCGGCCGCCGCCGGCCTCGTGGAGTCGGCCACGGACGTGCGGGGCCTCGCCCTGGTCACCGGACAGGTGCCGGACGGGACCTCGGCCGACGACCTGCGCAAGCTCGTGCTCGACGTGCGCGGGCGCATCCAGGGCGGCCGGCCGGCCGTCGTGGCCCTGTTCACCACGGCCAACGGCCGCCCGCTGACCGTCATCGCCACCAACGAGGCCGCCCGCGAGCGGGGACTCAAGGCCGGCGACCTGGTCCGTGCCGCCGCCAAGACCCTCGGCGGCGGTGGCGGCGGCAAGCCGGACGTGGCCCAGGGCGGCGGCCAGAACCCGGACGCCATCGGCGACGCCGTCGCCGCTGTCGAACGCCTCGTCACCGAGACGGCGTGACGACGGACATGCCGCAGATGCGCCGTGGACGCCGACTCGCCGTCGACGTCGGGGACGCCCGTATCGGGGTCGCCTCGTGCGACCCCGACGGGATCCTCGCCACACCGGTGGAGACCGTGCCGGGACGCGATGTCCCGGCGGCCCACCGGCGGCTCGGCCGGATCGTCGAGGAGTACGAGCCGATCGAGGTCATCGTGGGCCTGCCCCGCTCCCTCGGCGGCGGGGAAGGTCCCGCCGCCGCCAAGGTGCGGGCCTTCGCCCAGGTCCTCGCCCGCGCGGTCGCACCGGTCCCGGTGCGCCTCGTGGACGAGAGGATGACCACAGTGACGGCGGCCCAGGGGCTGCGGGCGTCGGGCGTGAAGTCCAAAAAGGGCCGGTCCGTCATCGACCAGGCTGCCGCTGTGGTGATCCTCCAGAACGCTCTGGAGTCCGAACGGGCGTCAGGCACCGCACCCGGTGAGGGCGTCGAAGTGGTTGTCTGATCGCGATACGGTAACGTTCCGCGCGATGCGCCGGTGTTCGAACAGACACCGCACAGCCAAGCGAAGAGACGGAACGCGTCTCGCGGCTCTAGGGGATCGATGACTGAGTATGGCCGGGGCCCCGGCTCCGAACCGTGGCCCCCCGAGGACCCGCTCCAGGGGGACCAGGGATGGGACGGCCGGCAGGCCGCCCACGGTCAGGGCCAGTACGACGGCCGGCAGCAGTCCTACGCGCAGGACCCTTACGCCCAGCAGGACTACCGGCAGGACCCGTACGCGCGGCAGCCGGACCCCTACGCCCATCAGCAGCATCAGCGGGACCCCTACGCCCAGCAGCACCCGCACGATCCGTACGCGGCCCAGCAGCAGCACCAGCAGGACACGTACGCCGGTCAGCAGCAGCACGGCGCCCCGCACGACCCGTACGCCCAGCAGGCTCACCAGCCCCAGCACGACCAGCACCAGCAGCAGCACGGGTACGACGGCGGCTGGAACACCGGTCAGCAGCAGGCGGCGCCGTA